>JAESTI010000030.1 GCA_016763665.1 Bacteroidia bacterium
ATATCATGTCTATTCCAATCAAATAGATTAGCCTCTATTAATGCATTGGTATTACCGAAACCCACACAAACACCGTATCCTAAACCTTTTCGTCTGTTATGATGAATATAATTATGATGAATATAGGCATTGGCTGCCCCATTTAACAATAATATAGCTGCATGAGTCCAGCCTTTTAATTCACAATTATCTACTTCAAGATTATTTACACTACAAGCTATACCATGAGATATATTCGTTTGATATGCGGAATCGCCAATCAATGTATCCGGTCCAAAAATACGCAAGCCGGTAAATCTTACATTGCTTCCTGTGACAGCAAACAAGGTATTATGATCAACATTGTTTGAAAAAATTAATCCTCCCAATGAAGAATTAAGGCCTCTTCCACTAGCTATTGTTACATTTTCTGGTATTCTAATATTTTGCTCAGAACTCAAATTTATTTTAGCGGTATCTGCAATGTAGATTACTTCGGTTCCATTTAGCTTTTTTAAAACTTCTAAAAATTCTTTTTTGTTTGCTACATAATAGGTTTCATTCGAAACATAGTTGTTATATGCTTTGCCTCCCCCAACAGGTGAACCAGATTTTTCAGAATATGAAATAAAAATTTCATGGTAGTCTTTAAAATCTAAAATAGTTATTAAGAAAGTATTTAAATAATAAGCAGTAATTATAATTAACAATAAGGGAAACAACCATCTGAAATAAGTTTTACTCCTCATTAATAACATTATTCCCCGAAGAATTTTAATATGTCAGGTTTCACTTTGGCAAGTCAGCTTAATAACTGATTATATAAATCTTTAACTTGTTGAGCAACTAATTTTGAATCATATTTTTTGATTAATTCCCTGCCATTGGTCGGCTTATTGAATTCTAAAGCCTGTTCAATTTTTGCTGCAACATCATCAGGTTCGTAACTGGCAATAAAATATCCCTCTCTTTCTCCGGTAATTTCTTTAAAATCCCCAACATCAACAGAAACAGCAGGTTTGTTACATGCCATGGCTTCTTTTGTCACCAATGGTCCGGATTCATTAAAAGAAGTCACTAAAATAAGGTCACAAGCATTCATCAAAATATTGACCTCATCCCTCGTATATCCCTTTAATTCAATTAATTCTACTCCATCAATTCTGTCTACTGCCTTTTTTGCTAATGGATAGTTCTTTACCTGCCTATCAAAAGCATGGGAAAACAATATCAATTTAGCATCTCGATCAAAATTTAAAGTTTTTCTACACTCCTGCTTATCCATTGGGTACATCTTCTCCATATCAACACCACAGGAAATTACTGAATATTTTTTTCGTGCATTTGCATTTTCAGCGAGTTTTCTTGAAGCAAAAATATTGAATGACGATAACCGCATTGCCATTTTACTGATCCATCTGAGTTTAGTATCATTTATATCAGTACCATGAAAGGTAATAATGACTTTTTTGAAAATTTGCATTACCGCAACCATCCCTGATAATCCATAATGAGCATGTACCAGGTCACATTTACATCTTAACACTTTTAAATTAAGTGGTATAATGCTTTTCAAATAACCTAAGATCCCCTTGCCCTTTATAAAAAAAACCTCAAATTCAATATCCCCTAATTTTTTTACGGCTTCTACTTGTTCATAAATAAAATGACCAAGATTTATATCCTTTTTAAAGGAATCATAGATCTTCTGGTTCCAACTACAAACTATCAATATTTTCACTGATTCATCTTTTGAAAAAAGGAAGATAATTTAGACCTCTCTTGTATAAAATGCTCTTTCATTTCAGCAATAATCTCGTGTTTATTAACGGTTAGTTCAAGCGATCTATTAATGGCATCAGCTAACTCAGCGCCAGTATCGTGCTTATAATCAATTATGTATTTTTTCAATTCCCCTAATTCTTCCACTGCCGGGATATAAGAAGAAACTACCTGGCATCCAAATTCAAGATACTGCAATATTTTTGATGGGAATGATAACTGGCTAAAAGCTTCATTCGTTCTAATAGGATTAAGACCAATATTTGAATTTATCAAAATGTTATAATATTTTTCATCAGACAGCAAGCCAACGTACTCGTATTCAACATTTGAATTTGTTGAAATATAATTTTCGAATTTACTATCTAATATCCCAATTCCACATACAACTAGTTTACATTCTTTCTTTATAAAAGGAATAGCCTCTAGAATTAATTCTGCACCTCCAAGATATTCAAGCCTTCCGGAATACAGCAGAACTGGCTTATTTATTTCCGAATAATGGTTGATATACTCATCTTTATAAGTACCATAACCACGAGTAATTAGATAAGGCTTCGAATAATTGATATACTCTACAATTTCCTTATTTACAGTCAGTAGGCCATTAGAATTATTAGAAGCGATATTTTGCGCAAATTTACGGATCCTGACTCTTTCGTAACTATAAATTTCTTCAATGTGTAATATGAACTTAAATCTTTTTATCCACTTAGCAAGTACTACAGGCAAAACCTGGAAAATGTTGCAATTATACAGCATCACCCATTCCCCCTTTTTAACTTCCTTAAGAAGGTATACAAAAAGGGACCAACTGAAGAAAAATTTACTGACGCTCTTTCCGAAAAGAAACAAATTGACTAAAGGAAGGTAGTACACAGAAACATTTTTTGTCAAAGATTGTTTTTTAGCATTAAATATTCCGGGCTTATTTCCAGGTCCCTGCACAATAAGAACACTATTAAATCCTATACTTTCAGCAACAAATATTGTTCTTTTACTACCTGCTTTGGTAGAAGGATTTGGCCCTCTCTCTTTAATAGCTTCATGATCAGGAACACTTGAAGCAACATAATGCATTTTAGGAATATCAGTTATCACGAAACAACGATTGATACAGTTCCTGGTGTTTGCGCACAATCAAAGAAAGTTCAAATTCTTCCAGCATTTTGGTCCGTGCTCTTTGAGAAAGCTGTTGCCATCTTTCAGGATTTTCCAAAACCCATGTAATTCCATTGGCCAGGTCAATTGTGTCAAACTTTTTTACTAAATAGCCATTTCGTTCATGCTCAATCATATCTGGAATTCCCCCAACTTCAAAACCCACAACAGGAGTACCACAAGCCAGGGATTCCATTATTGTAAGTGGGAGATTATCCTCCATTGATGGTGCAACTAGAACATCTGCACTTGAATACATCAAACGAAGCGTTACAGAATCATTCACCTGACCAAGATAATTTATCTTAAACCCTAAATTTTCCGGATTAGCGGGTTCTTCAGCACCAAATACAATAATCTCATATTCCTCTTTAAGGTTGTGGTTTTGAGAAAGTTGATCCATTGCTTCTTTAAGCAAATGAAACCCCTTCCTTTTGTCAGTAGTGGCCGACATAGCACCAAACAAGATGTATTTCTTATTAGGCTCAAGGTTCATTAATTCTCTCGCAGCTGCTTTATCGTGTGGCTTAAATTCTTCAAGATCGATTCCATAAGGAATATATTCTATTCTTCTGTCTTTAAACAAACTGCTTTGGGATGCACATTCCGCTAACCATTTACTGGGACAAATAATTGTAAAATCATTTCTCTTCCATAAATTCATTTTTCTACTTAATACATAACTGCTAATATCCCTCTTTGAGTTTGACCCAAGTTTAGGACATTTTCCGCAATTGAGAGTGTAACGATCACAATTTTCAGAGTAATGGCATCCTCCTGTAAATGCCCACATATCATGAAGTGTCCATACTATTGGTTTTTTAAATGAAGCTATATCGCCAATTGAAAAAAGTGCTCCACTTACCCAATGAAAATGAAGAATATCAGCATTAAGTTTACAAACTTCCTTAACACATCTTTTTGACCATTGCCCGGTTGTCATCAAACCGGGCTTTTTATTTTTATAACGAGAATAAAATATTTTCTCTGCCTTAAAAATAAATCGTGCAATATATTTTTTAGCTTTAGATGACGGCTGAAAAACGGAATTATCTGCACTGTACTTATCATTCACAAACATTTTCACATCCAAGTCAGTTTCCTTGAGCCCCTTAAACATCCTGAATCCGGCACGGGCTGCACCGCCATGATTATCTGTAGTTCCAAGAAACAATACACGCATTGGACAATGATTTATTTATATGCTTCCATAAAAAGAGAATCGGGCTTATTGACAGCTCCCTCTATTAAGTCAAGATTGCACTCAGCCCAATGAGGTATCCCACTTTCTGATGCAGTTTTTACCTGGGGGTCTTTAAATCTACAAGATGAGAGTAGTTTCTTTAAAGAATATTGATCATACATCCACTGATGAATTTCTCCTCCCATTCTAAACTTTCCAATATGGAAATAATTATAATATCTATTTTTTACTAATACCTTATTCATTTGAGCCTGAAAATTTCTTTTTAGTTTTCCCAGTTTCTTTTTTAAGGTTGCCTTTTCAAGTTGACCTTC
>JAESTI010000031.1 GCA_016763665.1 Bacteroidia bacterium
TAGGTTTAGCATTCTGCAAAATGGTTGTTGAGGCCCACAATGGTGTTATTGGAGTGGAATCAGAGCATGGACAGGGAACCACTTTTCATTTTACACTTCCCGTTGGAGGCGCAAAAATAGAGGTGGTGGAAGATGCACCCGCTCAAGAAAACGAACAAGGAATGGAAACAACAGAAAAAGAGCAAGAGCAAGTTTCTTTGATATTTACTGATTTACAAAAACAACAAATGGCACCGTATTTGAAAAAATTCAAGGCCATTACGGTTTATCACAGTAGTGAAAACATGGATATAATAAATAGTATTGAGTCTGATGAAGTTGTTATAAACAAATGGAAGGAAGAAGTCAGTATAGCAGTTTTACATAGAAACAGTGAAAAATATAAGACGCTATTGGATTTAATGAATTAATTTCTGTATCCTTATTATTGAATTTTTCTATATATGAAATACAACATTCTTATTGCTGAAGACGAGGAAAATTATTTACACTTTTTGCTCAACACCTTAAAAGATGCACCTGAAGACTTTTCTGTTATCAGTGCTCCGAATGGCAAAGTTGCTTGTGAACTTTCTACAACTGTAGATCCACATATTATCTTAATGGATTGGGATATGCCTGAAATGTCAGGAATAGAGGCTATCCGACAAATAAAGGCTAACGAAAAAACCAAAGAAATTCCAATTTTAATGGTAACAGCACTTTCAGATACAGAAAGACTTACAGAAGCTTTTGAAGCAGGAGCCATTGATTACCTCATTAAACCATTCAACCCCACAGAATTGTTAGCGAGAATAAAATCTGTTCTCAAAACCAATCTTAAAACCAATGAATATCATCAAACCGTATTAGCACAGAAGGAAAAACTGGAAACACTTTTGGGAGAGAAAAACATTCTGTTGAGGGAAATTCACCATCGGGTAAAAAATAATCTTCAAATGATCTCAGGTTTGTTGCAATTACAATTGGCCTATGTTGAGGATCAAAAAGCATGCGGATTAATTACCAATTGTAATGATCGGATTTTATCAATGGCAAATATTCATGAGAATATATACCAGACTCGGGATCTTAATAACATCAATGTTCAGGAGTTTATCGATAAAACAATTCTAAACATTATTGAATTCTACAAAAAAACAGATTCTATAAATTACTCAGTTGAAACCAATAATATCAATTTTAATATTGACATCTTAATCCCATTAGGGTTTTTGCTTTATGAAGTAGTTTCAAATTCCGCAAAACATGCTTTTCCTGAAGGACAAAATGGAAATATAAATGTTGAATTAACACAAACCGATGAAAGTAATTATCAAATCAAGATCTCTGACGATGGCCAGGGATTAAACAAAGAAGCTAATCTACAAAATGCGAATACTTTTGGGATGAAACTGATTCCGGCATTTGTTCAAGAACTAAATGGAAATTACGAGGTAGAAACGGAATACGGGACCTGCTATCTAGTTGATTTTAAATTAGTTATTAGGAATTCAAAGTAAAATTCTGGTCTATTTGAATAAATTACATTAATCACACCTCCTAACACCGTATTCTTTTCAATCTGAAAGTTTCCTTTCTCTCTTTATCTTTTTGGATACCCTCTACCACAACAATCATTTTTAAATTAGATTTTTTTGTATAAATGATCCTTTGTGGAAAATCGTGCTCTTTGTTCTCAAATAAAATCTCATAAGAAGATGAGGAAACTAACTTGAATGGGATGGCTTTACCCTCATTTTGATTGGAAACTGCAGCATAATAGTATATTCCATCGGTTTCCAGTTTAATTGAGATGTTTTCGGAAAACACAGTATCCCCTTTAACAACCATAAATCCATGCCCTATTAATTCCTTGTCTCCATTGGCTTTCCAGTTTTCATAATACACCATCTTGCCTTTTCCGGTGGACCAATTGTCAATTATCCAACTGAAATTATCTAAAGAATTTTGCCCAATTGTCTGATTATAAATCAAAACAAATAATAGTATAGGGAAAAAGTATTTCATTTCAAGGTCATAATATTAATAAATACAAAAATAGAGAATTATAATAAACCATAGAAAATCCAATATTAAGTAGTACTTTTGCATTTCTTTTTAACCTACATAAGGATTTCAACTTAATGGAGATTTTCATTTTTTTTGTTGCCCACTGGTATTTGTCGCTATTTACGCAGACATTTTTCCATCACAGGTATTCAGCTCATAAGATGTTTACCATGACTAAATTTTGGGAAAAATTCTTTTTCATAATATCATTTATTTTTCAAGGAGCCTCCTACTTAAGTCCAAATGCTTATGGAATATTACACCGTTTGCACCATGCGTATGCAGATACCGAAAAAGATCCGCATTCACCAATGTTCTCCAAGAATTTGTTTGACATGATGTATAAAACCAAGGTAATATACTCTGCTCTTTTTCGAGGAACATACGAGTATGAAGAAAGGTTTTCTAAAGAACTTCCTGAATGGAGAAGTTTTGAATTGTTTGCAGTAAGCTATCCTGTTAGGATATCGTGGGGTATAGCATATAGCCTATTCTATATTCAATTTGCTACTGCATGGTGGATGTATTTACTTTTACCTATTCACTTTATTATGGGACCAATTCATGGAGCAGTAATTAACTGGTTTGCGCACAAGATTGGATATATTTCCTATAAACTAGGTAATACCTCAACAAATCTAATGCCTTTTGATTTTTTAATGCTTGGAGAAGGATATCACAACAACCATCACAAATATTCGAGCGATCCGAACTTCGGTAAGAAATGGCATGAATTGGATCCAATTTACCCTTTCATTCTATTATTTAATTTTCTTGGAATAATACGATTGAGAAAAACTGAGGCCTTGTAAAGAAATAAACTTTGTTTATTTCTTACTAATTCCATTACTCTTCTTGTCAAGAGCAGCTTTTACGAAGCTAACAAACAACGGGTGAGGACTTTCCACTGTGCTTTTTAATTCAGGATGAAATTGGGAAGCTATAAACCAAGGATGATCTTTCAATTCAACTATCTCTACTAATCCTAAATCAGGATTCATTCCCGTGGTAAGCATTCCTGCTTTGTTGAATCTATCTAAAAACTTGTTATTGAATTCATAGCGATGTCTGTGGCGTTCTTGTATTTTAGTCTTCCCATATGCCTGAAACGATTTGGATCCTTTCTTAATATCGCAAGGATAAGCTCCCAACCTCATGGTTCCTCCTTTCTTTTTCACCCTCTTTTGGGATGCCATCAAATCGATTACTTTGTTTTTTGTTTTTGCAACAAATTCGCTCGAATGCGCATCTTTAATATTCAATACGTTTCGTGCAAATTCAACAACAGCACATTGCATA
>JAESTI010000032.1 GCA_016763665.1 Bacteroidia bacterium
GACAGACCAACTATCCAACCTAAATAAAAGCTATTTTTTCGTTTCATGGTCTATTGTCTGGTTATAAGATTATCCAACGCTTTACCAACTGTAGGATAGCGAAATTCAAATCCTGAATCCAAAAACTTCTGAGGCACAACTCTACGACTTTTTAAAATTAATTCAGTTTCTGTTCTTAGAAATATCGCACCTATTTCTAACATCCACCTCTTAGCAGGCAATCCGATCTTCACCCCACATATACTTCTAATAAGCTTCATAAACGGCGCATTCTGTATTGGATTAGGAGCTGAACAATTATAAGTTCCTTCAATTTCTTCATGATCAATTACCCATTTTATGATCCTTAAAAAGTCTGTTTCATGTAACCAGCTTATATATTGATTGCCTCTTCCCTGGGTTCCTCCTAACCCAAGTCTGGCTAATTTGGTCATTATCGGAATAACACCTCCACCTAAACCTAATACTATTGAAATTCTTAAACATACTTTTCTTGTGTTAGGAACGACAATATTATTAAAGGTTTCTTCCCATTTTTTACAAACTTCTACTGAAAATCCGGAACCATATTCCCCGGTTGCTTCATCCATGGGTTTATCTATAGTATTTCTGTAAATAGTAGCAGAACCAGCATTGATCCACAATTTGGGAGGATTATTACAACTTTTAATAGCTTCTCCTATAATATGAGTAGCATCTACCCTTGAATCAACAATGACCTTTTTATTTTTCTTATTATACCGACAATCTACGGAACGGCCGGCCAAATTAATCACGATTGAACTTCCTTCCAGTTCTTTTGACCAAGCTCCTAAAGTTTTTCCATCCCATTTTATGTAATTAACATTGTTGTCAATTTTATTTTTGGTTCTGGATAAGACAACTATATCATAATTGTTTTTACTTAATGCATTAACAATACATTGTCCTAAGAACCCTGTACCTCCTGTAATAATTATTTTTTGCTTCATGATCGTTTAATTTTATGGTTAAATAGCATCTGCTAATGGCTTATTTGCAATTTCAGTTTTGGGTTTCCTTTTGGCAGATAAGTTTGGTTCATGATGTAACCTTTTCCTTAGCATAAAAAAGATGTATAAATTAAAAAAGTGCATGGCCCCTAAAATTAGAATTATGGTTCCCACTTTATAGCTCAGCCTTTCTATGACTTGCTGGTACCCTACTATATGATCCATTATTCTTAAGGTAAATACCGCATAACCCATATTGATCAAATAGAATCCAACAAGTAATAACTGATTAACATTGTCAGCCAATAACTCATCTCCTTGAAAGGTTTCGACTAAAAACCTTCTGCCATTTTTGAATAAAGTTCTACCTACCCAAACGGTTAGGAGTATTGCGGTTGGCAAATAAATTCCGTAGGTTAAAATTGTGTAGTTCATGATTGAAAAATTTTATGGTTAATAAATTTATTTTAATTGAAAACTTGCAACTAAGTCTCTGACTCCTGATATAAATACGCCTATGCCGAATACAGCAAGGAGGTATGACAACCATCCATATTCCACCATTACAAATCCTGTAGGTTGTTGCCACCATGTCCAAATTTCAGGTAGCAGATAAGACAAAAACCCTCCATAAATAATTGCCATGATCGTATGCATAATTCTTTCTCCAGCGGGCAGCTTTCGTGTTAAATCTTCTTCAACGAAATCCCACAAGGTGATAATTACTTCAAAGAGGAGGATGGCTGAAAATATTACTGCTAAATATCCATTCCATTCTAAAAAAGCCAATGAGCCAAATACAATTGCATAAGCGTAATCCCTGGCAGCATGTAATCTCAGCTCCGTTTTAGCAAAACTCTGCTTGGGCAAACCTATCTTCAATTCATGATAGATAACAGTATCAAGTGCCCCTAAAATTCCTTGTGTAATTAGCATGTATAGGGCTATTTGCATGATAGTGGCTTTATGGTTCCTGAATATTTTGTGATCACACCTAACAATGGGATAATGAAATATACCTTTACGTACCAATCACTATTATTGCCAAATGCTGAGGCATGAATTTGTAGAGATATCTTTGGAGGGATCTTGATCCCGAATAGATATAAACCTTTGAATCTATATTGAATGCCATTTTTAAATGGAACCAGCTGAAACAAAAATTTTAATACTCCTGCTTTCTCAATCAACTGGTTGTTCTCCTTCCAACTAACCGTTTTAAGTATAAAACCATCAAACTTTCGAATCCAATACTCTTTGTTGTCTTTTACCTTTACTGATAAACTTACCTGTACATTTTCACCATTTGGAGGAAGACAAAGTAACTTTGCTAAGATCTTTTTAATTACACTATGTCCACTAACTACTTGAAATACTCCTCTTCCTTTGCCCCCATTAGTTTTACCATGGAAATATTTTAATGAACTAGGAAGTAAATCAAACTTTTTGCCCAGTAATTGCTGATATAATGTATTATCAAGCAAATTTGTATTTAGGTTTAGCCTATGTTTCTTATGCCAGATCAGGTAATCAATGAAAAAAGGCAACCAAACCAGATCATTTGTTACGATCATCAAAAATGTTCTCTCAGGCACGTTACCAATGAGAATGTGAAATGTCATTCCTATAATTCCACAGCATTTACCGATCAACCCAATTATAACCAGTTGCGGATACTTCATTGGATTGTTGTACAGCACCCAATAACCGTAACCATACACCGCCACCAGCATGCCTACGCAACTCATGATATAAGGATGATTAAGCGGAGCCATTCCTAACCAATCAAAAAGCATATTAGGATAAAATATTACCCAGATACCCCATAGAATATTATAGAAAGTGGCAATTAGAAATACCCTTTTGTAAATTTCAATTCGATTTATGTGTTTTGAATTTCCCATGATCTATGATGTTAAATAGTTAATAATGCTTGCCGTAACTGATAGGATTATTATTCCATGCATTATCCAAGACTTCGAGAGTTGTAAATACCGTACTCTTTTAATGTATTGGTTGAGCATAAATAGAATACTTATCAAACCGTTCACTAACAGAAAAGTTGATTGCGAATTATCGATAATGAGAGAGTAAAATATTCCGGGTAATAGGATCAAAGCACCTCCTGTCATTATAGTGCCCAGGTTGCCGATATAATCCAATGCTGCTGATCTTGATAGTATTATTAGAGAAATTATCAATTGTAAAGCCCAAATGAGTCCGATTGTCCTTATCAGCGTAACATCAACTAAGAAGCCAATGGTGCTGATGGTGATCATCATAGTAATGATTATGTAAGCAATTCTGTATTTGAGGGAAAAAGGTGGTTCACAACTACATCTTATACCGTTATTTGGTTTAGGAGGAAACAGGATAAAGCGATTTCTTGCTACTGTTTTATATAAAAACCATAACAAATGATATAGCCAACGAATCTTAAATATTTCCTGCAGAAAGTTCCATTTGTCGGATAGTATGATTATGATACCATCCAACCCGTAAGATGTAGGCTTATTACCAATATCAATTAATGCCATTTCGTTTTTAAATCTGTCTTCCTCAATTTTCGATTGCAAATGTTCAGGCATATCGAAATAGGCTTTACAATTCGAAGCCTTAACTATTCCTGCTTTTGTTACTATATCATATAACCCGGTACAAAGACTGCAACTTCCATCATAAACAACAATTTTATCTTTCAATATATTCATAACTTTCAATAACTTTTGAAACTTATATTTAAATTTTTTAATTACTTAAATAACTTCATAAAAGAACCCCAAAACCAATGTTCCTCAGCCTGAACCATTTTTGCTAGAGAACTATCAGCATTTTTTGCAAATTTTTTCAGTTTTTTAGTCATTTCCTTAAATTCTTTTACCTCTTTAGTTTGATTAGTATCATCAATATCTCCTACTAATTCTAATACTTTAACTATTGGTGTTATTTCTCTCCTTCTTCTTTCATTAGTTACTTGCTTTGTCAAGGTCCATAAATCCTTTTCTGCAGAAAAATATTCCTTACGTTCGCCCAATTTGTGTTCTTTACTTACTATGCCCCAATCCATTAACGAACGAATATTCATATTTGCATTGCCTCTGGAAATGGCTAGTTCACTCATAATTTCTTCAGCACTTAGTGCATCCGGAGAAATTAAAAGTAATGCATGGATCTGAGCCATTGTTTTGTTAATCCCCCATTGAGACCCTAAAATTCCCCAGGCTTGAATATACTTTGCTCTAGCTTCTTTAAACTTCATGCAACAAATATATAATTTCTTTCTGAACTTTCAAAACTTTCTGAAAGTTTATTTTAAATTTATTTTTGAATATTATAATCGTGGCTACAATGTCTCTTAAATCAAGGGAATCAACACATGAAAATAGTTGATAATTGACCACCGTTCAATCAGTGTTGAGATCACGTGTAATTTATACCTCCACTCAACAAATAAGTTGTCTATAGTTAGTTGAAGCGAACCTATTAATTCTCCACAAACTCAATAATTCCGAAGACCTCTTTATCTATTTCGCTTAACTGCCATACTTCTCCTCTAACTTTTTCAGTATTGATCTTTCTAAGTGCATCCTCTGCAAATAAAGGCATTATTTGAGCAGTTTGATCATTGGATAGAGATAAAACATATTTTCCGTTAGGGGAAAATTTTATTTTATAGATATCGGCAGAATGGCCTGTCAATATTTGCAATTCGGTTCCATCAATATCCCATATTCTAACGGTAAGGTCCTGGGAAGCTGTTGCTATATATTTACCATCAAAGGAAAAATCAACTGAGTTAACAATATCTGAGTGACCTTTCAAAAATCTAATCGCTTTACCATTCATATCCCAAATAATAACATTTTTGTCAACTGAAGCTGTAATAAGGAACTTTCCGTCTTCGGAGAAATCATAGCTTTCTATAGCTGCAGTATGTCCCTTAAATGAGGTTACTATGGTAAATTCCCTTTTATCTTTTTGAAAGCGATATAAATGGTTTGTAAAGTTGTCAATCAATAAAACCAAGTGCTTATCACCTGGTGCAAAATTAACAGACCTAACTCTTGCAGGAAAATCATCAAAGGTCTTAATCAAATTTAAGGATACAGGTAAGGAATCACCAATTACCTCATACACATTCACAACTGTATCAATATTAGGATTTGAAGTAGTTAGAATGAAATTGCCATCATGAGAAAAATTTGCACCTACAGTATTTTCAACACTCATGATCGGCTTTCCATCAAGGCTCCAAAACCTTAATATGGCTTCATCTTCACCAGTTACAGTGATTATATAATTACAGTTAGGTGAAATTTTCGCTGACCTAATCCAACCTTTATGCCCTTCAAAACTTTGAAGCTCCTTTCCTGAAGTATCCCAAAGTCGAGCTACATTATCTCCTCCAGTAGTAAGTATGTATTTACCATCTGTAGAATACTTTGCAGAACCGACATATAACGATTCATGCCCTCTTAATTCACCTGTTTGATACCCTGAAATATTCCAAATACGGGCAATTGAATCACGTCCCGTGGTAATAATATTCTTACCATCCGGTGAAAATACTACACTTGATATGTTAGAGAAATGGCTATTAATAACAGTCTTTTCCTTGGGTGCAATCCCCCAAATTTTTATAGCATGCCCCCATGATGAAGTAACAACACTTTTTCCATCTGGTGAAAAATTCAGATCGAAAATAGCAGTTAAATGTCCCTGCATAGTTTGGAGCACATTTCCTCTTAAATCCCAAAGCTTGGCCGTACAGTCACTTGATGCAGTTGCAATTAACTTTCCATCCGGTGAAAAAACGGCTTTTGAAATACGTGAAAAATGATCTTTTAAAATGGCAACCGTCTCACCTTTTAAATTCCATATTCTGGCAGTTTCATCTCTTGATCCCGTTACAATATACCGGCCATCAGGAGAAAAAAAGACACTTCTTATAATGTCTTCATGTCCTTTTAAATATAGAACTTCATTTGTTTCTAAATTCCAAAGCCTTGGGTAATCTGCTGCTGTTGTAACGATATATTTATCATTGGGTGAAATGTTTACATCAACGATTTGCCCAAAATTCAAATCACTTAACTTTTTTAACTCTCCCCCATTTTTATCCCAAATTCTAACGGTATTATCATAAGAAGCTGAAAATATTTTGTCTCCGGAATGAAAAAACTTTGCACACCTAATTCGACCCTCATGCCCACCAAATGATTGAATTTCACTCCCAAAAAGATCCCAAATTTTTAATGTAGTATCCTCAGCAGCTGTTAGTAGATATTTGTTATCTGGTGAGAAATAAACCGAATTTACATAACCACGGTGCCCAGAATAAACATGAATGACATCACCTAATATTTCACTTAGACCAAAAGTGTAATCGCGGTATGCAGCTGCAAGCATTTTTGAGTCGTGGGAAATACTATAAACATCATGCTCCGATGGGCTATTTATTCTTACTTTATGTGATCTAAGTTCATTACCTGATAAATCCCATACCCTCATAGTTTCATCATATGAAATTGATACTACATATTTACCATCAGGGGTAAACTTAGCTCTATTCGCACTTTTTTTATGTCCCCTTAGGAATGTGTAAAAAGGCATTTTGGAATATGAAGCCATTATTAGCTGTCGTGATAATTTTGATGGATAAACATTAAACGCGGCTTCAGCTAATCGGAAACTTTTGGTAGGATCATGCCCCAGTGCCATTGTAGCTTTCGAAGCTATTTCATTGGACTTTGCCATTAACTTAATCTCCTGTTGTAACTTAATAGCAAAATACAAAGCAATTGAAGTGATGATCAACAATCCAGTAATAGCCACAGTAACAGCTGTTCTTACTTTTTGCTTTCTATCAATATTTGAACGACTATCCTTTATATATTCACCTATGTTATCATAATGTAGTTTTACTTCATCATAAGTAATTGCATCCTCATCCAGGTACCTTGTTAGCCATGGAATCAATTTGATATTTCGCTTTTTATACCATCTTTCAAAGTATATGAGATTGCCAGCAGATAATAAATTTGTTTTGGCCCTATTGCTATTGAGCCATTTATTAAGTTGTGCACACAGTTCACGGTAAGTTATTACACTTTCATATTCTTCCCATGCCCATTCTTCGAGCTTTGTCCAGTTACGCATCAATGCCTCATGGGTGATGTCGAGAACGGTTTTCGGTTTTAGCTTGTGAGTGATAGGATCTTGGGTGACAAATGGCCTTAGAAAAGTATTACCATCTATCCTAAAGATATCCAATACCTTCCCAGCTTTGGTAAAATCAACATTTTCATCCCCTATCATATCCGTGATCTCCTCAAGGGACATCAGGTTCCTAACTGACCGATTATCATCAATTTTAGTTAAACATTTAAATGCTACCTTGATGATTTCTTGAGCCTCTTCCCTGGTAATAGGTTTTTTGTTGGGGTTATTGGCATTGTAGTACTCATGAGCAGTGTCATATAAACGATTGGCATGGATATCCAAAACATTTCTCAAACAAGGGCTCTCATAAGATATATGCTCAACTGCAGGTAATTTAGTAAACCACTCCTCAAATTTTTGTTGATCTTCTTGTGAAAGCTGCTCTTTGGGATACCCACCAACCTTGGCATAATGAATAAGGTCCATTTCTTGTTCCCCTTCATCTGCAGATTTCCAAATCTGGTATAAACAATGCTGGAGTATCGGAAGCATATCTATGCCTATATCCTCCGTTAATTCATTCATTAAGGCCTGAAGCAACCTTTCGGAGATCCTATTTCCGCTCAAAATTGCTGGTTCACGAATAGCTTCAAGCATTTCCTTGCGGTTCAATCTTTCCAAATAAAACTGACTATTTACGATCAACTTTGGAAACTCACTGAATGCAGTACAATGGCCAAAATAATCTGATCGCATAGTACAGACAACATACAATGGTAAGTTCTCTTTTTTTGCAATACTTACCGTTTCTATCAGAATTTGAACAACACTCTGTGCTGTTTGGGAAGCAGTACCAGTTTCAACATTGTAATTTTCCTCATTGGTAAAAAATTCTTCAAACTGATCTGCAAGAATAATAAGATTAGCACCTTGAGAGCTCTTGCTTCCATATAAGGATGAGTTTTTATACAGATCAACAATGCCTGAATAGCCAATTTTTAGTCTATTTTCAACTGCATTGATATCATTATAATCAAGAGAGTATGCTAATGATATTGCAAGATTTCTTAAAGGATCCCGTCTCGGACGAAAATCTGCAATAGCCCATTTGTGATGTTTTGATTTCATAAACCCAGCCTTCACATATGGAAAGAGTCCCGCAAAAATAAATGATGATTTACCATCGCCTGAAGCTCCGGTAACCAGTAAAAAATGATGCTTTGCCAGTTTATTGCTTATCTCCCCTAGATATTGATCCCTTCCCTTGAAAAGAATGGATTCATTTTCATTAAATGACCTCGGTCCTGGGTATGGACAGATCGTTGCTATTTCAGTAGATTCAGAGATAATAATGGATCAATTTCAGGTTGACTTATACCAACAAGATAACAATAATAGAATACTTTTTGAGGTAGAAATAGAGACAAATGCTCCATCTCTTTTTCAATATCCCCTTGTTGCTGATGGATAAACCCAATATTATTCAACAGCCATGCTTTGGTAGGTAAGAAGGAGAATTCTTCTTCGGGACTTATATGTGATTAATTTTTGACAATGATCTCAGTTGGCTTTTTGGCAAAGGGGAATAGGAATATGCTTAGATGGGGAGTTCAAGTCTCTCTTGCTCCATATACTTTTTATATATGGCTATAGTTAA
>JAESTI010000033.1 GCA_016763665.1 Bacteroidia bacterium
AAAGCTGAATCTTACTTTTCTGTACTTCAAAATTGTTTTTCAGTTTTGGGAAGTAAAGAACCCCTGTAAGATTAAATGGGTAATCAACATTAAGGTGAATCCAGAATAACGGATCTTCACTTAACGGGAATAGCTCTTTATAAAACTTTTTGTAGTCATCATCTTTAAGGTCTGATGGTTTTTGAGTCCATATAGGATTTGGATTATTTATGATCCTACCATCATGTTTAATTTCGATTGGTAAGAACTTACCATACTTTTTAAGCAACAATTCGATCCTTGCTTTTTCGCTATATTCCTTGGATTCTTCGCTTAAATAAATTTTGATCTCTGTACCCCTACCCTTTTTCTTATCTGTTTCAATCGTATAGTCGGGTGATCCGTCACAAGTCCATTTAATTGCTTTTGAAGTTTTTTTATGTGATTTAGTAATTAGCTCAACTTTATCAGCGACCATAAATGCCGAATAGAAACCTAATCCAAAGTGACCAATTATATTTGCTTCTACTTTGTCTTTGTATTTTTTAACAAAATCCTCCGCACTGGAAAACGCTATCTGATTAATGTATTTTTCAACTTCAGCCTCAGTCATTCCAATACCGTTGTCCTTAATGGTAATTGTATTTTTCTTATCATCTACTTCGACCTCTATAGTTAAATCTCCTAAATCACCTTTTATATCGCCAACAGAAGACAAAGTTTTTAACTTTTGAGTAGCATCTACAGCATTAGATACTAATTCACGTAAAAATATCTCATGATCTGAGTATAAAAACTTCTTTATAATCGGAAAAATATTATCGGTTTGAACGTTTATTTTACCTTTTTGCATATTTGAAAAATATTTGAATGAATTTAATCAACTCTAACATTATTAAATTTTACAAACCCTGTGCCAATAGGACATTTCTGACAGAATGTCATCTGCATTACAATAGTAAATTGTACCTTAAATACGGTATTGCACTTTTAAAGATAATTATTTACCTTTGGATATTATAGTTATTTGTGACAAACACAGCCACTGAGAAAGCACTTTCTCGCCAAATATTTGAAGCCCGTTATGTTGTAAGTTATTGATTTTCAATTTTTTATAATTTAAAAGCCATTAATTATTGGGACAAGGAATATTTCACACGAACAATGTTTAGATTGACATTCTACTATATAAAAGGTTATTTTTGGTATAGGTTTAAAGCTAAATACTAATAAACCTAGAAAAGCCATAATCATGAAAAAAGTAGTCAACATTCTCATCACTCTTACTGTTTTATGGTCAATCAGCGCAATTACCGTGTTCGCTGGACCATCAGGTAATACTACTAATCCAGATCCAAGCGAAACTCAAATGACCAATGAAGTACATGATGGTACTGTGATCAGATTTTTTAGAAAATTCGCATTTGGTTCAGGGTCATCAGAATTACACGATTTACCAATGTATGTAAATGTTAAAGAAACAAGGATGGAAAAATTTACGAATCATTACAGCTTAAAGGATCTTTAGCTGAAGGCGAGCAGATCAAGTTTTACCTTAAGGGTGAAAAAGTAATGGTTATTGAAGACAATAAATCTGTACTTGATAAGCCAGAAGAAATATATACTGGTACTGTTATTCGTTTCTTCAGAAAATTTACTTTTGGTTCTGGAAGTTCGGAGTTAAATGACCTTCCGATGCTTGTTAATGTAAAAGACAGCAGAAATGGAACCGTTTATGAATCAATGCCTCTTAAAAACTTCCTTAAAGAAGGGGACGTGGTTAAGTACTACATAAAAGGAGATAAGATCGTTATCGTTGAGAATTAGTGATTAGTTGATTCGTTAATTTGTAAAATCGTTTTTTCGTTTTCTTTCTCTTCTTTTCCTTTTCTAATAATTAAATTTTATCCTTTCTATTTTAAAACATTGCTCTTACTTGCTGTAACGCTTCAACTAAATGTGGGCAAATAATCTATTCAGAATCTGTTAATGCTTCTTCTTATAAAAAGGATGTTGATTTGAGTAATTATTCAAAAGGAGTTTATAGTTTGAAAGTTGTGAGTGATGGTGAGGTGGTTAGCAGAAAAGTGGTTTATAAGTAAAATGAATGGCACGCGTTTCGCTATCACTAAACGCGCGCCAATGTCATTAAGCAAGACCATAAGCAATTAATAATCAACACAATATACTTATTTGAATATCGAACAAGGATTAACGATTTTTGATTTTAGAAGTTTAAGTCCTACATAGATCAAAAATCGTTAATCCTTGTTCATTATTTTTTTTCTATTGATTCTTCTTTCTACTAACATTTTTTTCTAAAACATTGCTCTTACCTGCACGCCTCCTGTATGTATCATATTAATATCCTCTGATTTTCTTCCATTGTAATTGATACTTAACTGCATGTTTTCATTCAAGTGCTTTTGAAATGATATTTGCCAGGTAATATTACTTCCTGCTTTAAGCCCATCTAACATTTCAAAATATCTTGGTGAGTTCTCAGCACCGATATATTTTATTCCGATATAGCTGATCTTGCCATTCAAATTTCCTTTCTTCAATTTGGCGAATCTAAATTCTGTACCTATTTCCTGACTCAGGGATTTCTCTCCTCCCAAAGAGGCTGCATTGTTCTTGGCCCACCAATCATAAAATAAAGTGATCCTATACTTAGTGTTAGGTTGTATGCTTAGTTTTGGGCTTATCTTTTGCGATTCTATCCTATAATTTCTAGTTGGAGATATTTCTGATGTTAGTTCTTTATCTCCATCTTTTAAGCTCAAACTCAAATTAATAACCTTTGATAGATTCCATCTTATCCGTAATCCATAATCAACTAAGCTTCTTGAGTCAAATCCGGTAAGAAGAAGAATTTTATTTCTACTATCATTAAAGTTTAAATCAAAACCCCATTTAGGATTCGATCTGTTAAAGAAAATAGAATTTCTAATAACAGAATTCAAAGAAAGTAAAGAAGTATCTGAAACATTTAGAATAAGCGGATTGTATTGTACGGCAGGATCAGTATCCTGGGTTTTTCGATCTATTTTTAGAATTGCCTGATCAGAAAATCTGGAAAT
>JAESTI010000034.1 GCA_016763665.1 Bacteroidia bacterium
AATGATTATGTAGATTTTAAAATAGGTTATGGATTAGCAAGCTACAGATGGGGTTACCGTAACCTGGGAAGATGTCGTACTAGCGGATATAACTTCGACATAGCTTTTACCCCATATAATAACATTATGGTACCCTACATTGGATTTAAAAAATTCAATTATTTTGACCCTACATGGCTTTGGCCAGATATCAACTATAAATCGGTGTATGTTAAATATAAAGTACCTCTTTGTGTTGATTGTGATGATCCCTTCAATAATATTAGTAATCCTTCATCGAAATTTTTTATTACTCCCAAAGAATAATAACTTTTCGATTGTTCGTGTATTCTAAAGTTATTTCCAATAATTTTTTAAAAATAGGTTTATACTTGAAAATAAAATATTTTTGCGGAAAAGGAGTTATTTAGAATACGAATAATCAATATTTACGAATAAATACGAAATTAAGCGTACTCCCTTTCTATTCAAGTATAACTTAATTGAAAGAATTACTTAAATACTTCACATACTCTGTAATAGTAATATGTATTATTACAGGTTGTTCTAGCAAGAAAAAACCTTCCATAATTAAGAGAGGTTACCATAATCTTACCGCTCACTACAATGGTTACTTCAATGGTAAAATGACCATGTACCAAGGAGTTGATCAATTGGAAAATAATAACAAGGATGATTACGAAAACATAATTTCTGTTTTTCCTTACGGAGATGAAAGTCAGGCTTCAAGTGTATATCCGCAAATGGATACAGCTATTAAGAAGGCAAGTATTGTAATTCAAAGACATAAGATCAGTAAATGGACAGATGATTGTTATTTGTTAATCGGGCAGTGTAATTTTTACAAAAGAGACTATTCTGAAGCGATTGACAATTTTCAATATGTGATTACGAAGTACAAACCCAAAATTCCGAAGAAGAAAATATACAAACCTTTCATACAGCGACATTTAAGATATGATGCAATGATAGGTTTAGCACATACATATATCAATAATGAAAAATATGATGAAGCTCAATCTATAATTGATGTGGCTGTGAGTGAAGAAAAGAATATTCCGCCGTTAAAGTTTAATCTTGCTACTGCAAAGCGACTCTTAAAGCCAGATAAGAAAGATAAGAAAGCCAAAAAGAAGGATGAAAAATTACAGTATCGATTCAAAAATAGGTTGAGGGGAGAATTGTATGCTACTTATGCGCACTTTCATATTACCCAAAATTATATTAGTTCTGCAAGAGAAAATATTTTAAAAGCTATCCCATACACTAAAAGGCGAATTACCAAAACTAGGTACTACTATATTTTAGCCCAGTTAAATGAACGTCTGGACAATATTGATGAAGCAACTTATTTCTTCAATAAGGTTATAAAAAGAAACCCTCCTTATGAAATGGCATTTAATGCCAAAATTAGTTTAGCACAAGCTTTAGAACGACAGGAGGGCTCAACAAAAGAAGTGGAAAAAGTACTGAAGCGGATGATCAAGGATGAAAAGAATAAAGAGTTCCGGGACTTATTATACTATTCATTAGCCAACGTAATGCTCAAGAATGGCAGAGAAGATGAAGCTATAGAGTATTATAAATTGTCGGTCAGGTCTTCAACTTCAAATGTTGAACAAAAAGCGAAATCGTATTTAAAAGTTGCAGACATATACTATCGTAAAAAAGATTATAAAGATGCCAAAACTTATTATGATAGTACACTTACTGTATTGTCAGCAGATTATGAAGATCATGAACAAGTTACAACCAGAAGGGATAATTTATCAGAATTGGTTATACATCTTGAAACCATAGAACTACAAGACAGCTTACAGCATTTAGCCTCTTTATCCCCGAAAGAAAGAGATAAAATAATCAATAACATTATTGCTAAAAAAGTTGAAGAGGAGGAGCAAAAACTGGAAGAAGAAGAGGAACAGGATGCGCAAATGCAAAGCGTTGACCCTACTGCAAAAATAATTGCTGGAAAAGGAAATGACTTGACATGGTACTTTTATAATCCCGGAGCATTAGGCAAGGGATATACCGATTTCTTGTCAAAATGGGGGAATAGAGAATTGGAAGATAATTGGAGAAGAATTAACAAGGGTACATCAGCAGCAATTGGTGAAGAGGATGAAATAGAAGATGATTACGATTCTGGAAGTGATAGTAAAATTAATGAAAAGATCGCACAACTTTATGAAGATCGGGACAAGTATTACGAAAAGATACCTTTGACAGATGGGCAAATGCAGGTTTCAAACGGCAAATTAATTGTAGCTTATTTCGAATGTGGTGGGATTTACAGGGAAGTATTTACCAATTACAGAGCCGCGATCGGATCTTTCAGAATTTTACTCAAACGATTTCCTGTAAATACTTACGAACTGGAAGCTAATTATAATTTATATCGTCTTTATGATAAATTGTCCATGATGGATAGCTCAGATTATTATAAGAACTTGATTGTCAAAAAATATCCTGAGAGTGATTATGCTAAACTCATTCTTAATCCAAACTATTTAAAGGAGAAGAACAAAGCGAATTATGCACTGCTTAATTATTATGAAGAAACTTATTATGAATATAAACGAAAGAATTACCAAAAAGTAATAACACGTTCCGAAAAAGCAGATAGTTTATATAAGGCAAATAATTTGAAAGACCGTTTTGCTTTTTTAAGAGCTTTATCTATTGGCAAAGTTGATACCCTTCCAAAATTTGAACATGCCCTGCAAGGAGTTATTAACACATATCCAAATACTGATGTTGCTTTTAAGTCGAAAGAGCTATTGGAAAGAATTGACCTTTTGAAACATACTTCTTCGGCTTCCTTGGTTGTAGCAGATACTTCTGTCCAACATGAATTGTTCAATTTTTTACCTAAAGATGATCATTATTATATCATGGCAGTGAGTGATAACAATGTAAACTTTGATGATATCAAGATAAAGTTTTCAGACTACAACAAATCTTATCATAGTTTGGATGATCTGGAAATTGATAATCATATTTTTAACGATACAACAAGACTGCTGTTAGTAAAAGGATTTCCGAACCAGAAAAAAGTTATGAAGTACATCGATGAAATGAATAACAAAAAGGATCTTTATAAGGAAGTTCCTGAAAATAAACGATGGCATTTTTGTATAGCTAAAGATAATTACCCTGTTTTGTTTAAGAAAAAAGTAATGGTAGAGTATATCGACTTTTATGAAAGATTGTACATTCAATAACAATTGCCAATTAACGATTACCAAATAACAATTTAATTTGTCTGAAAAAAACAAAAGTAATTACCGTAAGATTATTTTATTCTTATGGTTAACGCTTGCAGTTGGTGGATTAGGTAGTATTTGGTTTATCAATGCTATTGACAATGGTACCTTTGGAGAGCTACCCTCATTTGAAGAATTAGAAAACCCGAAAAGTTTTGTTGCTTCTGAAGTTTATTCAGCAGATGACGTACTATTTGGAAAATATTATGTTCAAAACAGGAGTAATATAAAGTATGAAGAATTATCTCCTAACATTGTTAATGCTCTAATTGCAACTGAAGATATCAGGTATTTTGACCATTCGGGCATTGATCTGAAAGGGTTATTTCGTGTTTTCTTCAAAACAATTTTATTGAGACAAAAAGCCGGTGGTGGAAGTACGATTACACAGCAGTTAGCTAAGAATTTATTTCCCCGACAAAGATTTGATAATCCATTCGATATTATAGTTACCAAGATCAAGGAGTGGATCACTGCCATAAAGCTTGAAAGAAATTATACCAAAAATGAGGTCCTCACAATGTATTTTAATACGGTGGAATTTGGAGGGAATTCATTTGGAATTAAATCAGCTGCCAAGACTTTCTTTGATACCACTCCTGGAGATCTAAAAATACAAGAGGCTGCAGTGCTGGTTGGAGTTTTAAAAGGAACTACACTATACTCTCCAAGAAGAAACCCGGAAAGGGCTTTAAAGAGAAGGAACATAGTACTTTCCCAAATGAGGCGTAATGAATTTATTTCTGATTCACTTTATGATACTTTGAGAAAGCTTCCTATTAAATTATATTATCAGGTAGAAGACCATAATCAAGGCTTGGCTCCTTATTTCAGAGAAATTTTAAGAGAAAAATTGCACCATTGGTGTAAAAACAATGCCAAAGCGGATGGCACACCTTATGATCTTTACAGAGATGGATTAAAGATCTATACCACCATTGATTCAAGAATGCAACAATACGCAGAAAATGCTGTAAAAGAACACCTTACCGAATTGCAGGAAGAATTTTTTAAACATTGGAAGGGTAAAGAGCCTTGGGGACCTCATAAAGAGGTCATTGAATTAGCTTATAAAAGGTCTAAGCGGTATAAAAATTTGAAAGCAAAAGGAGTATCAGCAGATTCGATCAGAAAAGTATTTGCCAAACCTATAAAAATGAAAATATTTACCTGGAAGGGAGAAGTAGATACAGTGATGTCTCCTTTAGATTCCATAAAATATCACAAACACTTTTTGTTAACTGGCATGATGTCAATGGAACCACAAACAGGCCATGTAAAGGCCTGGGTAGGAGGAATCAATCATAAATTCTTTAAATATGATCATGTTTTTAGGGGCAGAAGACAAGTTGGTTCAACTTTCAAACCATTTCTTTATACTGTTGCAATTGATAATAAGATCTCGCCTTGCTCGAAGGTTCC
>JAESTI010000035.1 GCA_016763665.1 Bacteroidia bacterium
AAAATATTTCCGATAGATGCTAAAGTTTATTACGGAGAAGATTTTCTGCAAGGGAAAAAGGGGAAAATATTATTTAGGTTTTCGGAGTTGCATACGCAAACGTATCTTAAAGATCATAGAGGTAGAAAAGCTTACATGACGATATTTCAAGGCCTCTTTTTTGTTGCAAAATTTAAAAGACGCTTCAAAGGCCAAACTGTAATTCTGCCAGATACTGCTCAGAAGTTATTCGGGAAATTTGGTAAGGAAATACAAAAGTTGAATTGGTTTAGAGATGACCTTGTTGAAGTTCCAGATCAGGAATTCGGTAAAGAATTCGTGGTGTATAGTTCTGATCCTGATGAAACAAAAAATCTCTTAACTGAACAGCTTGCCAAAAGAATCTTGGATTTTCGAAATGCTACAGGTCATCGTTTATCCATGTCATTCATAGAAAATTGTGTTAATGTGGCGATTCCTTTAAATCTGGATCTTTTTGAGCCTCCATTATATTCCTCCATGTTGGATTTCGAGACTATCTTTGACGATTACCGATATCTTAGTATAGCAACCGGTATTGTTGATGATCTTGATCTTAATGCCGACATTTGGTTGCAGGAGTAGCACAAGCGATCATATCGCTTGGTTTTCAATTCCCTAAATTTCTGCCAAACTGCTTTCTATGCTTCAATTAGTTAAATTTTAGTTGGTTAACAGATTAGTAATGACTATTGGATAGTATTGATTATATTTATCTAATGTTAATAATAATTTATTGAGTATAAATGTCAAAACTCTCTAAATATAAAATACCCAAGTGCTCTTCCTGGATTCTCTGCATTACTTTGTTGTGTAGTACATTCCAGCTTTTTTCCCAAACCTATCATTTTAAAACATATTCATTAGATGAAGGATTAATACAATCCCAGGTATTAACCATTTGCCAAGATAAGAGAGGATATCTATGGGTAGGTACATTTGGTGGAGTGAGCAGGTTTGATGGAAATGAATTCAAGAACTATTCAGTAAATGATGGGTTAAGTAATAATGTTGTTTACAAAGTTTTAGCTGATCAACATGACAATATATGGATCGGAACAATGGGTGGAGGAGTTAGTGTTTTACATGCTGATACCTTTATTGTATATGATACTGATGACAGACTGAGTAGCAATTCTGTTTTTGATATTTATGAGGACTCTAAAGGAAACATTTGGGTTGCAACAATGCATGGACTCAACAAGATCATTTATGATAGTAAAATAACCGGAAGGCAAATACAAAATTATTCAGATAAGCATGGTTTCCAAGTAAATGATTTTCACGGAATCTATGAAGATGAGCATGAAAATATTTGGGTAGCAACAGTGGGTTCAGGCGTATATAAATTTGATCTCAATAATCCAAAAGTAGATAGTACCACTCTCACAAACTACACTGTAAAAGACGGCTTGCTGAGTAGATATACATATTGTATAAACGGTGACTCCAAGGGTAATGTGTGGATTGGAACTCACACCGGAGTGAGCATGTATGATGGTGAACAATTCACTAATTACTCATCGACTGATGGCCTGAATGGCAGTATGGTTTGGTCCATATTTGAGGACAAAAATAATACCATCTGGGTTTCTACTTTAAATGGCAATGTGAATTTATTTGAAAACGGTCACTTGACTTCTTTTAGCGATCAGGATGGGATAGGAAGTAGAGGTATTTATTCTGTTTTCCAGGATATCGAAGAAAATCTGTGGTTTGCAACAGATGGGGATGGCTTAAAAAGATTTTCAGGTAAAAGATTCACTAATATCACTGTTCATTATGGGAAACCTGACCTTGCTGTTTGGTCCATAGATGTAGATGAAAACCATGCATGGATAGGTACCTACGAAAATGGATTGTTGAAATTGAATATGAATGAAGGAGAAGGAGTAAAAAAGATAGAAAACATCGCAGATTTAATTACATCAGTATTCAAAGATAAGAATGGAGATGTGTGGGTAGGAACATATTTAGAAGGATTATTAAAACTTGGTAATGATAAGGTCACACAACGTTTCACAACGGAAAAAGGACTACCCGGAAATCAAATTTGGGCACTAGAGCAGGACCATGACGGGAATCTATGGGTTGGGACAAATGGGGGAGTTTATGTTTTTGATCCCGATGAATTTGAGGGAGTATCGCCAGCTAAGTTTGATTTGAAAAAGTTCAAGTTCTATTCGGATACTAATGGTTTGAATAACAATGAGATCAGGACAATATTAGTTGATAAAAATAATACTGTTTGGATCGGGATTTACGAGTTTGGAGTACACAAACTGCAAGATGATAAATTTACGATTTTTAATACTGAAAACGGCTTGTCCAACAATACTGCAGAATCATTATGTGATGATTCCAAAGGAAATATTTGGATTGGAACTTATGGCGGAGGCGTAAACCTCCTTTATGTCAAGACTAATGAAATAGAAGTTTTCACTACTAAGGATGGGCTTGTAGATGATGCTATACTTTTTGTCCATATTGATAGAAGCGATCAACTTTGGATTGGCACTAACCGTGGCCTTTCACGAATGGACATAAATTATTTTTATGAAACCGGCGAGAAAAAATTTAAGAATTATAGCAAAGAAGAAGGTTTTTTTGGTGTTGAATGTAATCCGAGTGCTGTATATGAGGATGCTGAAGGGGGTATTCGGTTTGGTACAATAAAAGGTGCATTTCGCTATGATCCAAAAGCCGATCGAATTAATAAGGTAGAGCCACATTTACACCTCACAGGATTAAGGTTGTTTTTTGAACAATTCAATTTTAGTGACTATGCTACCGAAATAAATGAAAATAATTTACCTGCTAATTTGATCCTGCCATATGACCAAAACCATTTAACCTTTGACTTTACAGGCATAAGCCTTACCATACCTGAGAAAGTTCAATACCAATATAAATTAGATGGGTTAGATCAGGAGTGGTCACCAAGTTTAGGAGAACGTAGTGCCACTTATTCTAATATTCCTCCCGGAGAATATATCTTTTATATTAAGGCTTCAAACAATGATGGTTTATGGAATGAAAATCCACTTGAATTTTCTTTTACCATTACTCCACCATTCTGGCAAACGGCATGGTTTTACGGACTATGCATTATGGGTGGATTAACTATTGTAATAAGTTTCATTAAGATCCGTGAAAAGAAATTGCAACAGGAAAAGAAAAGACTAGAGGCAATGGTTGACGAACGTACAATAGAACTCAAGAAAGAGAAGGAAAAAGTAGAGGAGATCAATAAGGAGCTTGAAAAACTTTCAATTGTTGCCAGTGAAACAGATAATTCTGTAATAATTACAGATAAAAATGGTGAAATTCAATGGGTCAATGAAGGCTTTGAAAAAATGACAGGTTATAAAATAGATGAATTTAAGCTTGCCATAGGTAGTACATTAATTGAAGGTAGCTCAAATCCTGAATTTTCTCAATTATTAAATGAATGCGTTAAGAAAAGAGAATCTTTGGTGTATGAATCCATAAATGAGACAAAGGAAGGGAACAAGTTTTGGGTACAATCTACACTTACCCCTATTTTGGATGATGCCGGAGAAGTTAAAAAACTAGTGGTAATTGATACCGATATAACCAAGAGAAAATTAACGGAATTAGATCTGAAAAATAAAAATAAGAGCATACTGGAAAGCATTAATTACGCACAAAGAATTCAGGAAACTATCATGCCTACGACACAGCACTTGCAAAAATATTTTCCTGATTCATTCATTTATTATAAAGCTAAGGATGTAGTGAGTGGAGATTTTCCCTGGACCTTACAAAATGACAACAACTTTTATGTTGCAGCAGTGGACTGTACCGGACATGGAGTTCCCGGAGCAATGATGAGTATGATCGGTTACTTTCTCTTAAATGATATTGTAGGTGGAAGGCATATTCATGAACCGGGAGAAATTTTGAACAAATTGCATGAAGGAATAAAAAATACTTTAAATCAGGAGGAGAATCTGGAATCAAAAGATGGGATGGATATAGCACTTTGCACCATTAATAGAGAGAGTCGGGAAGTGCAATTTGCAGGAGCCCATAGGCCTTTATTATGGTTGCACAATGGAGAAATTCAGCAGATAAAGGGAAACAGATTTCCTGTTGGGGGATTGCAATATTCTAGCCGGGGTAAAGAGATAAACTTTACGACCAATAAATTAACACTGGATATCGGAGATTCTATTTTTTTCTTTTCAGACGGATTGATAGACCAAATAGGTGGGCCTAAGAATAGAAACTTTAAGAGTACACAGATTGTAAAAATAATAGATGAAAATAAAGATTTAGAAATGAATGAAATAAGCAAAATAATAGATGATCGATTCAATGAGTGGATGGGCCCTAATAAACAAACCGATGATGTGATCATGATCGGGATCAGGATGTAATACCAATTGTAATGATAAAATATCGCGATGGCTTTTTAATAATTTTACAATAATTTATGCGTAGGGATTGCTAATTTTAATATTGTGAGATCATTTACTAAATATTTTTCTTTGTTCATCTTCCTGCTTGGTTTGTACTTTAGTGAGGTAAGTTGTAACATTTCCACATCTAAAAATGCGCAGTCATTTAATGGGAATAGCATAGTTCAATCGGATGAGGCATGGAAGAAGAAAGCGAGGGAGATGGTCAATACACAGATCATTGCAAGAAATGTCAATGACAAGAGGGTGATTGATGTGATGATGAATATTCCGAGGCATTTATTTGTCCCGGTCAATATGCAAAAACATGCTTATGTGGATGGACCTCTTCCAATTGGTAAAGAGCAGACTATATCTCAACCTTATATAGTGGCTTTAATGACGGAACTACTTCAGCTCAAAGGGGATGAGAAAGTCCTGGAGATAGGGACAGGTTCCGGTTATCAGGCGGCAGTACTGTCTCAGTTGGTGGATACTTGTTATTCTATAGAATTGATCAAAGAACTTGCTGACAGATCTTCGAAACTGTTAAACGAACTGGGAATGCATAACGTGGTTGTTAAATGCGGTGACGGTTACCAGGGTTGGCCCGCTCATGCACCATTTGACAGGATAATTGTAACTGCAGCACCTGAGGTAATTCCTCCAAAATTAGTAGAGCAACTCAAAGTGGGTGGACGCATGGTAATTCCTGTGGGTACATATTACCAGGAACTCATGGTAATTACCAAGGATGACAATGGAGAGATCATGAAAGAAAGCATAATTCCTGTCAGATTTGTACCTATGGTGTATCCGGAAGAATGAAAAAAACGGTCAACACTATTGAGGGATTAGCATTACTTCGTTATTCATTATTCGAATGTTCGTTATTCGTTATTCAATTCCCCTTAATCACCCGACAAAACCGAGCGACTGCGGAAACCGCTCTTAAGAGTAAAATTTACTACTAATCTTTTGGTAGAAAGTTATTAGGTTTTTAGAGTTAGGTTTATTTCGTACTTTAGAATAACAATGCGAAAACTCTCCTTTATATTCTTTGTATTTCCATTGGTGGCTAAGGTTGGCTTTGCTAATCAGGGTAAGAGCTTGTCCGCCAATTCGCATGTGGATTCGCTTTGGGAAGAATATAGGACTGTGGAGCATGATACCACTAAAGCCAAAATCCTTATAGAACTCACAGACTATATTCATATCTACAACCCTGATACTGTAATCCCGCTTTGCCAAAAAGCCATTGAAATAGCTGATAAAAATTTATTCTATGCAAACCCACAGCAAGAAATTTCCTTTCTACATACAAAAGCAAGTGCGTTGAATAATATTGGATGGATCATAGAGCAGCGAGGTGATATAGAAAAAGGATTGGAATATTACTTTGAAAGTTTGAAAATATTTGAAGATTTTTTTACTGAAATAAGCCAAAAAAAGTGGAGGGAAAATTTGGATACGGACGCTTTTCTTAATAATGAAAAATTATTTAAAAAAGGATTGGCTCAGTGTTATAATAATATTGGGGTTACCTATATGAATCAAGGAGAGATTGAAAAGGCTTTGGAATACTACTCTTTGAGTTTAAAGATTAGAGAAGAGATTAAATATAAAAAAGGGATGGCTGAGTCTTATCATAATATTGGGTTTATCTATACAGATCAAGGGGAGATTGAAATGGCTTTGGAATACTTCTTTTTGAGTTTAAAGATTTATGAAGAGATTAAGGATAAAAAAGGGATGGCTGGTTCTTATAACAATATTGGGTCTATCTATTATAATCAAGGAGAGATTGAGAAGACCTTGGAGTACTTCTTTTTGAGTTTAAAGATAAGAGAAGATATCAAGGATAAAAGTGGGATGGCTGTTTCTTATCATAATAT
>JAESTI010000036.1 GCA_016763665.1 Bacteroidia bacterium
AAATGAAAAAAAAAGCGGTTTTAAGATTAGGGTTGGTAAGTTTTGGCGATTTGTATCTAATATTGATAATGGTGATAACAATGCAAAGAGCAATTGCTGGAAGTAGTTCGCATAATAACCGATAGAGCAAGTATAGCCTGTTTGTAGTTGTTGCTATATGTTCCTTTTGAAATGTTCCAACCAATCTGTCCTGAAAATAAGCACTGTAACTTGCGATTACTGCATCATGTGTGAATAATAGTAAATAAATAACAGTAGGAATTGCGATTAGAATGATGCTAAAAGAGAGCATTTTCTTTAACGAGATGTTCTTGGTAATTAACCAATAAATGAAAACTGAAGTGATTGGGAAAAGACCTTGAATTCCCTTGCAAAAGCTGCTTAGAAAAATAAATAATCCTCCTAATACTAAGTATGGGATACTATTTTTGGTTATGGCTTGTAATATGAAATAAACTGAACCGGCAGCGAAAGTACCCATTATTGTTTCTTCTACATTGTAAGCATATCCCCAGAAACAAACTGGTGTAATCGTCCATAATAGAATTGGGAACCAGCTTGCCTGTTGGATGTCAGAATTTGATCTATGAATTAATTTCCAAATCAAATGGATGAAGTATGCAGTAATGCATCCCAGTAATAAAGAAAACGCCCGTTCAACATAAATACTATCACCAAATAGTCTAAAAAAGATAGATTCAAGCCCGAAAAAGAGTGGTGGTTGTTCGTGGTATGATGTCATGAATGATGCACTGAAATGAGGATCCCAGAAAGTGCCTAGTCCATTTGCAAGGTTTTTTGCAATACAAGCATAGATCAACCCATCCATGAACATGCCGTCTTGAATTGCAACAGGAACTATCAGGCCAATAAATAACGCCAATGTTATGATCTGAAATGGTAAGTTCTTTTTGTTCATTAACTTTACTTAGAGTCTGTCTATAAATAGACATGCAGGGAAAAGAGAGAAAAGAAAAATTCCTTAACTCCCTTTTTGAAAGGGGTGTAGGGGTATGTTATTAAAAAATACATTTTTCTTTTCTCTCTTTTGTGACTTTATAGACTAGTTCAGAAATTTGCATTTTATCAGTATTTCTAGTCCGTATTTTTAACAATTGAAATAGCCCAGTATTTGGGAAGCTCTGAACTCATATAGTAATTGTAGGTTTGCCATTTAATATGGTCCTTTTTATTTGTATTGGCTTCTATTACATATTCTTGGTTTGAAACAAAAAAATCTTCTCCTTTTAGTTCAGGGCAGGGCTGCTTGATAAGGATGTATTCATTCTTGTAATTGCCTTCAACTATTTCTTTGACTTTATATTTGTATACAATAGCATGATAAACATCTTCACATGGGGGAGGGAAATAGAGCTCATCTTCCAAAATACCAATTAGCTTTACTTCTGTAGTTGTAGATTGGATTTCATCAGTTTCTGATTTTATTTGTTTTTGAGTTTTGCAAGAAAATAGAGCTACAAATAGAACTAGACTGATTAATTGTAATTTGTAGTTGATCCTATTTAGAAATAATTGCTTCAATTGAATAATTAATTAATTGTCCAGTTGCTGTTTTTTGTTTACCTGAAACTTTATATCCTTTTAATGGAAAATAAGTCAGTTCCTGTAGGCTATTATAAAGAAAATTATCCGATGATTTTTTGAATGATATCTCCACTATAATATCATTATCAAATATTATAGATAGCTGTTTAAGAGCAAGAGCTGAATCTGATGCTATGTATTGAATCGTTTTAGTATTGTTATCAATAACTGTATCAATAGTGTATTTCCCTATAAAGGATGCTTTGTTGATGTTATAATCTTTAAAAATGTTCAGTTCTTTACTCCAATCTACTATTTGGAAACTTTTGCTTTCATTAGCATCATTGTGGTATACAGTTTTGTTTAGCGTGTAATTGTCTGCGGTTAATTGATTTATTTGCTCTTTAAAATATTTCTCAATATCAAAATGCACTAATTTTCTATTCGATTTTTCTTGATTAGAACTACAACCCAATATCAAAAAACAAAATACATATATTCCCCTTTTGAGAGAAATCCCCCTTTCTATAAGGGGGACTAAGGGGGATGTTAAAGGGTGGGTTAGTAAAAAATACATTTTTATTTTCTCTTTTTGATATAGACAAGGACTAATTAAATAAGAACATCTCCGGTCATTTCATCAGGAATATCAATATCCATTAATTTTAAAATAGTAGGAGCAACATCAGCCAATTTTCCATTTTTTATTTCATTTTGATGATCAGCATCAATTAAAAAGATGGGAACCAAATTTAAGGTGTGTGCAGTATGTGGCGAGCCATCATCATTGACCATATAATCAGCGTTACCATGATCAGCAATAATTATGAATGAGTAGCCATTTTTGATTCCGGCTTCAATAACTTGTTTGGCGCAGTTGTCAACTGTTTCAACTGCTATTTTAACAGCTTCAAAAACTCCCGTGTGGCCTACCATGTCAGGATTAGCAAAGTTCAGGCAAATAAAATCTACTTCACCCTTTTCCATCTCAGGAATGATAGCGTTGGTTATATCTTGCGCACTCATTTCAGGTTGAAGATCATAGGTTGCAACCTTAGGTGATGGGCACATTATTCTGTTTTCACCTTCAAAAGGAGTTTCTCTTCCTCCTGAAAAGAAGTAGGTTACATGAGGATATTTTTCAGTTTCAGCAATTCGAATTTGTTTTTTTCCATTTTGCGCAACTATTTCTCCAAGAGTATTGGTTAGATCTTTATCTTCAAATAATAAATGAATATTCTGAAAACTACTATCATATTCTGTCATCGCAGAATAATGAAGATCAAGAATATTCATTCCATGATCCGGAAAGTCTTCTTGTGTTAGTACTCTTGTTATTTGGCGCATTCTATCTGGTCTGTAATTAAAGCACAGCACCGCATCACCGTCTTTAATAGTTGCCAAGGGTTGATCATTGCTATCAGTAATTACAATTGGCTTGATAAATTCATCTGTTATCCCTTCATCATAAGATGATTGAACTGCATCGGAAATGTTCTTAAAGGATATCCCTTCTCCTTTAACTAGTAGGTCATATGCCAATTTGGTTCGATCCCAGCGTTGGTCGCGATCCATTGCATAATACCTGCCAATAATTGAAGCGATCTTACCTGTGAAATTTTCCAGATGAGCTTGAAGTTCTTCTAAATAATTCTTCCCACCCTTTGGACTTGTATCTCGACCGTCTGTAAAAGCATGAATAAAAAGTTTGTTAATTCCTTCTTTCTTAGCAATGGTGCAAATAGCTTTCAAATGTTCAAGAGATGAATGAACGCCTCCATCAGAAACTAGCCCAATGAGGTGAAGAGATTTACTGTTTCCTTTGACATAAGTAAAAGTATTCTGTAATACTGTGTTTTTTTCAAATGAGCCTTCCTCAATGGAATTGTTGATCTTTAGAAGGTCTTGATAAACAATACGTCCTGCCCCAATATTCATGTGTCCCACTTCAGAGTTACCCATTTGACCTTCGGGAAGCCCCACAACTTCACCATCTGTTTTCAGTTCTGCATTGGGGTATTTTTCGTACAAACTGTCGATAAATGGGGTGCTTGCCTGAGCGATTGCACTCACTTCAGGTTTAGTTCCATGTCCCCAGCCATCTAGAATTAACAAAGCGACTTTCTTTGTATTACTCATGGCGCAAAGATAGTTTACAATCACAAATTATCAATTAACAATTATCAAATATTGATTAACGGTATAGCGCCTGTTTCTAAATTGCAAAAGATAAAATCCAGAATACCTAAATTCCCCTCTTGAGAGGGGTTAGGGGTGTGTTATTTTAGGACTTTATCGATTAGCACTGCATACTTGGGTACTATAAATACTTTAGTTAATTTCACAAACCGATTATTTTGGATTGGTATTTGTACTTAATAGGTAAAATTATAGATCATGATATATTTACATAGGTTGTCTTTGATAGTATTACTGACATTTTTGTCTTTTAGCAATACAAAGGCAAATGTTGATGATATATACGCAGAAATAGCATCGGCTATTAAATCAGGAAGTTCAATTGAAGTTGCTAAATATTTCAGTGCAAATGTTGAGTTGACAATATTGGATAATGAAGATCTGTACAGCAAAGCTCAGGCACAACTGATATTGAAGGATTTTTTTGAAAAATACCCACCAAAAGCTTATAAGCTAATCCATCAAGGGTCTTCTACTGAAGGCTCTAAGTACGCGATAGGAAACTATACTACTACCAACCGGGAGTTTCGGACTTATTTTTACATCAAACAAAGTGGAGATAAGTATTTTATCCAGGAATTGCGATTTGAAGATGAAGAGGAATAATATCCCTAAATTCTGTATTCGTATTAATTCGTTATTCGTAAACACTCGTGTATTGATTCTATAAGCTATTGGCTATTCGCTATAAGCTATTCCCTATTAACTATTCGTATATTAGTATTTTATTAGTATCATTTGTACCATTAGTATATTAGCATCTATTCCATGCAAACTACTTTTCCTGATATTGCTAACGAAATTTCCATTGAAGAATTAGATCTGTTCATCGAAAATGCCATTAATGAGGATGTTGGAGATGGAGATCAGACATCTTTGGCATGCGTAAGTGAGGATAAACAGGGCGAAGCGAAGCTCCTGATAAAAGAAAATGGTGTTATAGCAGGTGTTCAATTAGCTCAATACATATTCAATAAATTTAATTCTCAATTACAAGTTGATCTGATTAAAAATGATGGAGA
>JAESTI010000037.1 GCA_016763665.1 Bacteroidia bacterium
AAACGCAACAGGCTAATGACTTAGCAGTCAGATGGAATTGCAAAGCCGGAAAATGTGGTTCATGTGGTATGGAAATTAACGGCATGCCTAAACTCGCTTGTATGACAAGAATGAATGAGTTTGAAGAAAGTCAAACTATTACCCTTAAGCCAGTAAAATCTTTTCCAACGATCAAAGATCTAGTTTCAGATGTATCATGGAATTATGAACAAAATAAAAGGATTACTCCATTTACACCAAAAGAGAGAGATCCAGATGGCAATTACAGGATGATGCAGGAAGATGTAGACAGGGTACAGGAATTCAGAAAGTGTATAGAATGTTATTTATGTCAAAATGTTTGTCATGTACTTAGGGATCAAGATCAAAAAGATAAATTTGTTGGACCAAGATTTATGATACGATTGGCAAGTCTTGATATGCATCCACTTGATACAGTAGATAGAATTCCACAGGTAAAAGAGGAGTATGGTGCAGGATTTTGTAATATCACACGCTGCTGTACCGAAGTATGCCCAGAACATATAAACATCACCGATAATGGAATAATTCCAATGAAAGAAAGAGTTGTTGACCGATATTACGACCCTCTTACCTGGCTGAAAAGGAAAATTTCTGGCAATGGTAAAAAAGACAAATAACATCAGGCTTTCCAAACTTCCGACTTCCGGCTAATTGGTTTCAAGTAAAAAAGAGACTTATCAAAATCAAACTATAACCTATTTCCCTTTGATATACTCCGCAATATGAAAACATTAAAGCATCTTTTTGAACGTAATATAGCATGGGCATCCGAAATCAAGGAAAAGAATCCTGCATTTTTTGAAGTTTTATCTAAGCAACAAACTCCTCAATATCTCTGGATTGGTTGTTCAGATAGTCGAGTTCCGGCCAATCAGATAGTGGACCTACCTCCAGGAGAAATATTTGTCCATCGTAATATTGCAAATGTGGTTGTCCATACAGACCTGAATTGCCTTTCCGTAATTCAATATGCAGTGGAAATACTCAAGGTAAAGCACATCATTGTTTGCGGCCATTATGGCTGTGGTGGGATAAAAGCTGCAATGGAAAATCAAGATAATGGCCTAATGGATAATTGGCTACGCCACATTAAAGATGTTTACCGTTTCAACGCTGAGAAGCTTGAAGGACTGGAGTATGATAAAAAAACTGATTTACTCTGCGAACTAAATGTAATTGAGCAAGTAACAAATGTTTGCTACACAACTACAGTTCAAAATGCATGGAAAAATGGGAAGGATCTTTCCGTTCATGGGTGGATTTACAATATTAAAAATGGAATTTTGAAAGATTTGGACGCATGCATTACATCAAACGATCAGCTTGAAAAAAGCAAACGTATTGTATAAATTAAACTAATCAGTACTTAAAGTGAACTAAAGTGTAGAATACCTAAAGTTATTATAAAGAAAGAATAATTTGGTAATTTGATAATGTATAACCTGCCTGCAGGCATGGACGTTTCATATTGTTCTATTAATCTTTAAATTTTTCAATCTTACAATCTTTTAATCAACCACTAAAAGCCAACATTATTTTGCCTTATACGTTATAATATTCCAAGTCATCATCTGATAAACTGAAGATTTATGTTTTACCATTTTGGAAAATATCTATTATTATTAAAAAGCCTATTCACAAAACCTGAAAAGGCCAGTATTTATTGGAAGGTGATCATGAGTGAAATGAACTCCATGGGAGTTGGCTCATTGGGAATTGTTGCGTTAGTAGCCATTTTTATGGGAGCCGTTACTACCGTTCAAACAGCATATCAATTAACCAATCCGTTTATTCCTGTTTCTATTATTGGAAGTATAGTAAGTGATTCATCAATATTGGCTTTAGGACCAACCTTAACCTGTTTGGTTTTAGCTGGAAAGATCGGTTCAAGTATTGCCAGTCAAATTGGTACCATGAGGGTGAGTGAACAAATTGATGCGCTTGAAATAATGGGAATTAACGCTGCAGGATTCTTAATATTACCTAAGCTAATTGCTGCCATTGTTGTAATTCCATTATTGATCATCATTGCTATTTTTCTCTCGACTTATGGAGGTATGATGGTAGGTGCATGGTCAGGCTACATTTCAACAGAAGATTTTATGATGGGTGCAATGAACACATTTCGACCATTTACGGTAGTTTTCGCAATGATCAAGAGTGTTGTCTTTGCATTTATTATTACTTCTGTATCTGCCTATTTTGGTTATTACACTAAGGGCGGGGCACTTGAAGTAGGGAAGGCAAGTACAAAAGCTGTTGTGTATAGCTGTATATTGGTGCTGGTTTCTGATTACTTATTAGCTGAACTCATTCTAAAATGATCGAGGTAAAGAACATAAGTAAAATCTTTGACGGGAAGAATATCCTGGATGATATTTCTGCGGAATTTTACCCAGGCAAAACAAATTTGATCATAGGTGGAAGCGGGGAAGGGAAAACGGTACTAATGAAATGTATGGTTGGGCTTCATGAAATTAATACCGGTAGCATATTATATGACAATAGGGATTTCTCAGCGATGAACTTTAAAGAGAGAAAAAATATCAGGAAAGAAATAGGTATGTTGTTTCAAAATGCAGCCCTATTTGATTCGCTAAATGTTCAGGAAAATGTATCCTTTCCATTGCGGATGTTTGCGGCTATGAATGAAAGTGAAATAAGCGACCGTGTAGATTTTTGTCTGGAAAGAGTACATTTGGTAGATGTTCATAAAAAGTTTCCTGCTGAACTCAGTGGTGGAATGAAAAAAAGAGTTGGGATCGCCCGTGCAATTGCTATGAATCCTAAATACTTATTTTGTGATGAGCCTAATTCTGGACTTGATCCAAAAACAGCTGTTGTAATAGATAACCTCATTAAAGAAATAACAGAAGAGTTCAATACAACTACAGTAGTTAATACGCATGATATGAACTCAGTTATGGAAATTGGCGATTATGTTATTTTTATTCATAAAGGGAAAAAATGGTGGGAAGGCACCAACAAAGAAATTCTGGAATCCAATAATGAAGAATTAAGTAATTTCTTATTTGCTAGTAACTTTTTACAGGAAATGAGAAAATAAATTTCTTAGTCAGTTCTATCTTCAAGTTTTCATTTCAAGCAATTTTCATTACTTTTATACTGATACCTAATCGTTTATGCAAGCCAAATTACATAAATATAGTATCCTATTGCTGTGTTTTCTATTATTGATAACAAGTATCAACATTGTTGCACAAGATAAAGAAAGGAAACATAGAGGATATCTAGAAGTAAATGGACGCGTCAAAAAAGGTATCACGGAGCCTTTAGGATATGCACATATTCAGGTTTACGAAATCTTGCCAATGGATGATTTAAAGTTAGTCCAAACTGATAGCACTTCTAAGAAGGGAAAGTTTAAATTCGATCTATCCCTCAACCGAGAATATAAATTTCAATTTTATAAAAAAGGTTTCATCTCCAAATCAGTTGAAATTTCAACTTTCACTCCTGAAATATATTGGGATGAAGTTCACATCTACCCTTTTGAAGTTGAAATGTATGAACAAATTGATGATTCTATTCAAGCTACTGATTTATACAAACCCGCAGGATTGATCTTCTGGAATGATTCAACTGAGTACTTTGATTTTGACAAAGCTTATACTCTTACATTTAAAAAAGAACAGGAAAGGTTACGAGAAACTGCATTAAGTCATGCCGAACTTTTAAGAATTCAAAAGGAACAAGAAGCTAAAACTGAGGCAGAACGTTTAAACAAAGAAGCTTTAGCAAAAGCCGATTTTGAACGAGCTAAAAAAGATGCGGAAGCAATCGCAGAAGAAGAAAGGTTGAAAGCCATAGCACTAAAAAAGGCGGAAGAAGATAGATTGGAAAGAGAAGCTGAGACAAAAGCAGAAGAAGAAAGATTAAAAAAAGAGGCGGAAGCACTTGCTAAACAAGGAAAAGAAGAAGAGGCAGAAAAACTCAGAAAAGAAGCTGAGGAATTTCGCAAGAAAAAAGAAGCGGAAGCAAAAGCCGAAGAAGAACGATTAACAAAAGAGGCAGAGGCTGAAGCAAAAGCCTTTAGGTTAATGAAAGAAGCAGAGGCTGAAGCAGTAGCTATCAAGCTCAAAAAACAAGCGGAAGCGGAGGCTGAGGTTATCCGACTTCAAAAGGAAGCAGAAGCGGAAACAGAGGCTATCAGGCTTATTAAAGAAGCTCGCGCTAAAGCCACCGAAATAAGAAACAAGCAAGCGAAAAAAAATGAATATACTA
>JAESTI010000399.1 GCA_016763665.1 Bacteroidia bacterium
TATTGGTTTTTTTGTCATTAAAATGGAAAACTTTCAAGTTCAGTTTAAATGAGAAATATGCTATGCTTTTAACAGTTTTGCCTGCTTTCGTCTACTACTTTATTTTCATTGATGCATCAGGACATGATTATTATTCAATAAAAGGAGCATTTTTTCTCAGCATTATTGTAGGAATTCTCATTCATAAATCATCCCTGTTCTTAGGCAAAAAAATAAAAGCATTCTTACTCCTTAGCTTCCTTATTCTTTCAGTTTCACAATACTATTATATAAATCGCCCGGGGGAATATTCTTATAATGGCTTTAGGTATGATACCTATAAAAAACTTGGAGAATTTATTGGACAAAATAGCACAAAAGATGAAGTGATTATTGTAAAGGATTTAGATTGTTTTCCTCAAATACTTGTTTATGCAAAAAGAAACATTCTTCATTACACTAACGAGAAAGAAATAATTCAATACTTAAAAAAGCACGGTCATAATAAAGTTGTAATTTTTGAAGTCTCAGATGAATATGAAATAAAAATATTGAAAAGAATTGACCTTGAATCAAGTAGTTGAATTTATAAATCCATCTTGAACCACCCTAGCTTTTTAAAAGCCATTAATATTCCACCAATATGAGTAGATTGATTGATTTCACCTTGATCCAATAAGTCTATAATTTCATCTATGCCAAATAAATACGGTTCAATAACTTCGTTGTCCATTATTACTGCATCTTGTTTGAAAAAAACATTTTCTGCGATATAAAAATGAATGAGATTATTTCTTGATGCCGGATCAACAGGGTAAGTTACCAAATGATAAAAATTATTCGATGCATATCCGGTTTCCTCTAAAAGTTCACGTTGCGCAGCTTCCAATGGATCTTTTTCTTCTTCCTCAACTTGTCCACCTGGAAGTTCATACCCTATCAATTCCCTACCATGTCTATACTGTTTGTTTAAAAGAATTTTTTTGTCCTCAGTTATTGGAATTACATGAACAAAATCTCTGTATTCAGAAATGTAAAAATCCTCTATTATTCCACCTGCATCAGTCTCACAAGTGTCTGCTCTAAAATTTACCCATTTACTTTTTAACAAATACTTGGACTCAAGTGTTTTCCAAGGTTTCACCTTTTTCATATACAATTACTTATTAGTATACAGTTCAAAAAGTTCATCAAAGTTATCTTCTCCTACTTGATGACTTCCATTTCTTTGTCTGAATGCTTCATAAAGGGTAACTGCACATGCCACTGAAATATTCAAACTTTGAATCATTCCCACCTGAGGAATATTAAAATTCTTATCTGACATTTTCAGCATTTCTTCAGACACTCCTTCCTTTTCATTTCCAAATACCAAAGCTATCCTTTGGGTTAGGTCAAGATCGAATAATGAACTTGATTTCGAAGATAAATGTGTTGAATAAATTTGAAACCCATTACTTTTTAACCGTTCTATGCAAGAATCTGCATCTTGAAAGTAATTCAATTCAACCCATTTTAAAGCACTCGCAGCGCTTCTCTTTCCCATCTTTATTTCTTCTGGTTCTGACTTATCAATGATCTGAACTTCATGAATACCAATGGCATCGCAAGTTCTTAAAACCGCAGATATGTTGTGTGGATCATCCACATGTTCCATCACAACAGTTAAATCTAATTGACGATTTTTTACAACCTTCCTAAGTTTTGCTTCTCTTTCAGGGGTCATTCTTGATAAGCCGACCTTTTGATTTTATTAAATTTTTGAAAATAAATTGTAAGTTTGCACAAATTACAAATTCTGATAAATAATGGGGCAAAAGAAAGTAATATCAATAGTTTTAACACTTGTAATTATTGGCTTAGGGTATTATTTGGTCCAAATAATTAAAGATCCAATAGATTTCATGGCTGCAAAGGAAGTACGCTATGCAGCAGTTGTTCAAAACCTTAAGGATATCAGAACAGCAGAAATGGCTTATAAAACTGTTCATGATAAATTTACCAACAGCTTTGATTCATTGATCGCTTTTGTAAAAAATGACTCAATGCCTATTATTAAGATAAACAGCAATATTATTGATGATACGACAACTATCTTAATCAAAGACACTTCATATCAACCCGTGCTTACTTCTCTTTTTGATAAATATTATCCAGTAGATTCATTATGTTATGTCCCTTATTCAAAAAATGCTCGCTTTGAGTTAGATGCCGGGCAAATAAGGAAAGGTAATGTTCCATTTCCAGTATTTTTAGCAAGCGCATCAAACACTGTTATTTTAGAAGGATTAGACCCTCGTCATTACAGAAAATCAGATGACCTTCATGTAGGCTCCATGAGCGAAGCAACTTATGCAGGCAATTGGGAATAAAGTACACACCTCACTAAAGATCCTCGATAAATCTTTTAGTAAAGCTGATTCCGAAAATTATAATCTATTAATACAACTTGGCCTTAATGGTTTAAGCTACGCAATTCTAGACAAGAAACGTAATAAGTTTATTGCACTTTATAAATATGATTTTCAGGAATTAATTGAGCCTAACTTGATCAACGATTATTTAAAAGATGTTATTGATCAAGACCCAAATCTGAAGAACAAATTCAGAAGAGTTAAATGTTCTTATGTGACTTCCAAAAATACACTTGTACCTGCCCCACTTTTTGATGAAAGTAAACTATCGTCTTACTTAAAATTCAATCATCATATTGACAAGGAGGAAACAGCTCGTCATGATATTATCCAAGGATTAGATTCTATGAATGTATACACCATACATCGGGACTTTGGCAATATGCTCAATAAATACTTTCAAAATTTTCAATTATTTCATTACTCCACTCCTTTAATTGAAGGAGTGCTTTCGCAAAACAAAAATCTAACAACAAAGAAACTAATTGTAAATGTTCATCCTAACCAGTTTGAAGTTCTTTTAATTGAAGGCAAAAAACTTCATTTATATAATACTTTTCAATATTATTCAAAGGAAGATTTCATCTATTATGTTTTATTTGTGTGTGATGAATTGGAATTAAATCCTGAGACCATAGATTTAGAGATAGTTGGTTCCCTGGAAAAAACTTCTGAGCTATATAAAATAGCGACTAAATATGTCAGAAATATTGGATTTGGAAATCGAATAGATTCAGCAGAGTACTGCTTTGAGATAAACGACCTTCCTGCACATCAAAATTACAATCTCTTTAATCTCAACCTTTGCGAATAATTGCTGGCAAACATAAAGGTAGAGTATTGCACGCACCTAAAAATCTACCTGTTCGCCCAACTACCGATAAAGCCAAAGAAGCTCTTTTCAATATCCTTGAAAACCAATATGATTTTAGCTCACTCAAAATTTTAGATCTATTTTCAGGAACAGGCAACATAACTTATGAGTTTCTATCAAGAGGTGCTGCTGATGTTACTGCCGTTGATATTAACTACAATTGTTGTACATATATTAAACAACAAGCAGAAAAGTTAGACTTTAAGGTTACAGTTACCAAAAATGAAATATTCAAATTCATTGTTGGATGTGAAAACAATTACGATTTGATATTTGCTGACCCTCCTTATGATTTTAAGAAGATCAACCAGTTACCTGAGCAGATCTTCCAAAATGATTTATTGAATAAATCCGGATTATTGATAATCGAGCACAGCAATAAAATTAATTTAGATCTATTTGAAAATTTTAAAGAAAAAAGAAAGTATGGTCAATCAGCTTTCAGTTTTTTCCATGCCTGATTTGTCTTTCTAAAAATTCCCTAACTTTGCCAGCTTTCTTGAATGTAGTTAATTCTCGATAACATGACTAAAGTATTGCTGATAGTTTTAGGTGGAGGAATTGGATCATTACTTCGATATTTAACTTATCAGTTAACATCCGGA
>JAESTI010000038.1 GCA_016763665.1 Bacteroidia bacterium
CTACACTTTCATTACTAAGAATAGTGGATTCTGTAGCCTTGAGAATTTCGAATGCTCTCTCTGTAGTTGTAGATTCTGCATAAGTACGTAGCACCGGCTCAGTTCCTGAAGGACGAATCATTACCCATTCATCATTTGCAAAATGAAATTTAAAACCATCCATATCTTCTACCCGCTTCACCTCATAGTCTCCAAACGATTTATAAACTCCACTTTTACAATTTTCTATAATTGTCAATTTTAATTCTTCATTTATATGAAGATCGCTACGCTCAACTTTAAACTCACCAACCAATTCATACACTTCCTGAATTAATTCTCGCAACGACTTTCCTGTAACCGCCATAAATTCCCAAATAACCAATCCAATCCAAATTCCATCTCTTTCAGGAATATGACTGCTAATTGCTATCCCGCCAGATTCTTCTCCACCCATCAACACATTTTCTTCAGGCTTACTCATGTACTCACAAATATATTTAAACCCTATCTTGGTTATAATATGCTCTAAGCCATATACCTGACACATTTTAGCAATTTTCTGAGTACATGAAAAAGTGGTGATCACTTTCCCAGACTGTGCTTTATACTTGTGTAAATAATGAATCAATAATAAAATAAGGTGGTGCGAATCAATAAAATTACCTTGATCATCATACATTCCAATTCTGTCTGCATCGCCATCGGTTGCTAAACCGCTTGCAAGATTTTCTGTTCCTCTTATCAAATCAGAAAATTCTCCAAGATTTCTATGAATGGGTTCCGGTGCTTGTCCTTTAAAAGTAGGTAAATATTCACACCTTACCATTTTTGAATCCGGCAATAATTTTTTGATTACATTCTGACCAGCACCATACATCGCATCATAAGCAAAGCCAGATGAAGAAGCCCTTATCTTATCCATTTCGAAATTGTCTTCTACATGTTGGCAGTACATTTTTTCTAATTCCACGTATTCAAAAAGTCCTTGAGACTTCATTTCATCCAATGACATAGTATTTTCAACAAGTTCATTTGGAATTCTACTTTCTACATCATCAATCATTCCCATAAGTGCAGGACCACCGAAATGTGCTTTAATCTTATATCCATTATAATCAGGTGGATTATGACTTGCCGTAATTACCACTCCGGCTGATGCACTGTGGTTCACAATTCCTAGGGAAACCATAGGAGTAGAAACAAAGCCTTCAGCATAATAAACTTTAATGCCATTCGCGCCCATAACACCGGCTGTTGCTCCAGCAAATAATTTCCCTCCAAACCTACAATCATATCCTAACACAATTGAAGGATTTTCATAATTATCATTTAACCAATCGGCAGTTGCTTTCGCTACTCTTTTAACATTATCAACTGTAAATGATTGAGCGATTATCGCTCTCCATCCATCTGTTCCAAATTTGATAGTATCCATTCGGTTGTAATTTAAAATTATCGAAATATTCAGATTGCTAAATTACGAAAAGTACCATTAATAATAGGTCACATACTCAGTTAACCTGTCCCAATGATAATCTTTAAGGGCTTGGAAATACTTACCCGATTCCCTTCTTTTTATTGTAGATCTATTGATCTTGTCAATATTAAAAGTGAATTTTTTTCGATTAACAAACTCCTCTATTAATTGATTGTTGATGACGATTCCCCAATCTTGCATTATTTGTAAAGACACTCCATTTAATGCTACCTTATCATTGATCCATAAAATGAATACATCTGTGTTACTTTCAATATTGCCAAATTCATCCTTTTTCCAATATTCTTCAACTTGCACTTTTGAAACCTTGAAATTTATATTTTTCTCAATGTGACTGACAACATTACTTCCACCCAAGTTATAAAACACTTCAAGGTTATTGAGTAAATATATTCTAATCGAATCAAGAAATGCCCGAGAATTATCAGAACGAACATCAATACTATCTATAGTCAACTTAGCAGGCTGAATAGTATAGGTTATTAATTTTTCCTGTATTACTTCTTTTGGATCTAATTCATTGTAAGTATGCCTTTTACCATTAAATGCGTCATTCTTAATTCTATTGGATTGAATCACATCTGCTACTTTTAGATTCCCAAACTGGACCATGTTATAATCAAATTTTCTGTTTCTAAGAATATCAAAGAAAGAAGCATTTACAAAACCATTGGCATTAACCGGAATTAGATTATTGATTAGTGCATTTTTCAACTCCTCAAATTCAACAAAGCCATATGATATTTTCTCTCCTTTTCTATTTCTGTTGATAAAATAAAATCCTAATGGCTGAATTTTTATCGCTTTTGCTGAAGTGCTCCAAAGCTCCAATAGAAAAAGGTCCTCGCAATGAGTAAAATAAGTTTGAGAACTTTTTTCAATTTGCCCTAAGGTTTCCGGACTTAACTGGACTTCCTTATTGGGAGAATCCCAAAGCTTGACATTGCCTCCTTTGATTTGAGCATAAACCAAGGGAGGTAAGTGTTCTACAAGGTTTGTACCGAGGGTATCATGTTGCAAACTCTTCTTAAGATGTAACAGACACTTCACATTCTTATAAGACTGTGCATTGAATGATACAAGTAGTAATATTAATCCAATGAAGTACCTCATATATTATACAAATTTATTGAAATCTTTAATTCTCGAAATATCCAGTTATTCACAACAAAACGTATGCTATAATATTTCTATCTTTGCAATTGGATGCTGGATGTTGGATATTAGATACTGGATTTAAGCAATTTAGAAGAAAAAACAAGAATCCAGTATCTCAAATCAGTAACGGTTAATTACTTTCTAAAGTTGATAATTAAATTTGTAGGCATAAAATAGTCACCAGTATATGTACATCATAAAAATTAAGGGAAAAGTTAAAATTCCTGATTATATTCAAATTCGTGACGATGCGTTTTCGTTGCTTGCCTATTTTCGAGCAGACCGGCCCGAAAAAGCGTTGACTAAGATGGGACTTCAAGAGAAAATAACCGAAATTGCAGGGCTTATTAATGAAATGCCTTATGGAAAACTTCAAAAACTTGATGTTTAATGGAGACCGAATTTCTCATATTATTAGAAGACGTTAACATCTATCAGCAAAAAAGCTTAATTCTAACAAATGTTAATCTGCAGATCAAAAAGGGAGAGTTTGTATACCTGATTGGCAAAACCGGAACAGGTAAAAGTAGTCTGTTGAAAACTTTATATGGAGACCTCCACATTACTCAGGGAAGTGGAAGTGTTGTTGGATTTGACCTGTTGAATATTAAAAATAGGAAAATCCCCTATTTAAGACGAAAACTTGGAATCATTTTTCAAGATTTTCAGCTTTTAACTGATAGAACCGTTCAGGATAACTTACTTTTCGTGATGAAAGCTACTGGCTGGAAAGATAAGATCAAGATAGAAAGTCGCATTATGGAAGTACTTAGCTTGGTTGGATTAAAGACAAAAGGATTCAAAATGCCCCACGAGCTTTCCGGAGGTGAACAACAGCGTGTAGTTATTGCCAGGGCACTTTTAAATGAACCGGAATTAATTTTAGCAGATGAACCTACAGGAAATCTTGATCCCGAAGCATCTGCAGGAATTATTAAACTTTTACTTGATATTAGTAAATCAGGAACTGCAATATTAATGGCAACTCATAATTATGCCTTGCTTGACAAGTTTCCATCACGAATAATCAAATGCGAAAACAGCAAGTTGGTTAATTATCCTGATCAAAAAGTAGCCTGATCAATTTCTTAGCGTTTTCTTCGTTTGAATAATTTTCCGCTAAAATCCTCTTTCTTTTTTCTACTTCTATAGCATCAAACGGTTTTTCCATCAGGTTTTTAACTTGCTTTTTAAATTCACTAGCTGAATCTGCTATTATGCAAAGTTCTTCAAGACCTGTATTTAATACCATTGGAGAATTAACCAAACAATGTCGTCCCGTATGAACGGAATTCAATAGTTTTAATTTAATTCCTGTGTTTTGAAAAGTTGGGAGCACAAATACTTGAGCATTTTCAACAAGTTCGTTCATCCTCTCCTTTTCGGGATTCTTTATTAATTCAATGTTTTTATTTTTTAACACAGCCTTTTCTAATTCGTCTGATGGCTTCATTCCAGCAACCCGTAATGGAATATCCAAATCATTAAAAACTTCATTAACAAGGAACAAAGCTGCTTTATTATTTTCCCCAACGCTCAAATTAGCATGATATAAGGCATATTCTCCTTTTCCCTCTTTGGATGTAATTTCATTATTGGCATGAAAACCTGCAATGTATTCCGCTTTTTCTCCAAACTTATTCTTGTAATATTCATACTCCAGAGGACTTATTGCAATAATTTTATCAGCATATTTCAATCTCTTCTCAAACAAATTCAATTTCATTGCTTCATTAAAGAAAAAAACTTTTCGAAACGTTTTAGTCTCAACTTTCGCGAGTTCTTTGTAATACTTATGCTCTACATTTTGCGCCCGCACTACTTTTGTTCGCTCCTTCAGGCCATCATTTTGCAAATAATAACAACAATGCAGCCCCACAAACAATATTGGATGATCATCTTTTAGTAAGTTGGCTAATAATTGCTCCGATTTTCGCGATCGAATTATAAATGGATACTTATGAAATATAAGACGCATTTGATTTTGGCGCTTATAATAATGGACCTTCTCACAGATCTCTTTCAATTCTTCAGCGGGTTTCCTGTCATATTGAAAACAATGAAGATATACTTTAACTCCTTGTTCAGAAAGACTTCTTACTTTATTGTAAACATCAATCACTCCACCGTAATTGGCAGGCAACGGAATGGCAAATGATATTATGTGGAGGTGTTTATTCACGGCTTAATTGGTATTTCTTTTTTATACAACCCTTTCCAAACCGGAATATCCTCTATGCATCTTATTGTTTCGTTATCTATTATCTCAAATACTATACAATCACTTCCATAATAAATATTAACACATTTGTTTTTTACACTAAATGGGTATTTTACACCTGAATCATCTTCATTCATTTTAGTCATATAATTATCATCGTTGAATTCTAATGTAAATGATTAACCACTATAACAATCTTCAACGCACATAAATTTTCCTGTAAAATTATCACTATAACAGGAAACAAATAGTAATGTTATTGTATAAATGAATAATAATCGATTCATCTTAGTACTTTTTATTTTTCAACTTACTTACATATAGCTCTTCGGATTTTTGTCCTGTTGATTTGCGCCAATAATCAATAAAAGATTGGTAATTGTTTATCATAAAAATGAAAGTGCATATTATATTTATAAATGCTAGAAATGCAGTAGCCATTTCAATTTTAAATACTCTTTCATTAATTTCAATCAATTTTGCCTGAATACTATCTACATAACTATTAGAATGGCCTGATGATGAGTTGTGATTTACTTTATATTCTTGCTCTAATTCAATTCTTTTCTTGTCCCAATTCACATTAGAAATTATCAGAGTAATCATAATACCCATTGAGCAGAGCCATGTAATCCACTTAAATATTTTCATTTAATTACCACCAACTTAAGAATGAGGAGGTGTTTATTCAAGGATTAATTGGTTTTCTTTTTATACAAACCTTTCCAAACTGGAATATCATCAATACATCTAATTGTTTCGTTATCTATTATCTCAAATACTATACTATCACTCCTTAGACCATAGTAAATACAAATATGATCCTCTTTTATACTAAATGGATACATTACACCTGAATCATCTTCATTCATTTTAGTCATATAATTATCATCGGTGAATTCTAATGTAAATGGTTGACCGTCATAACAGTCTTCAACACAAATAAATATTCCGGTAAAATTATTGCCAGAACAAGACATAAATAGTACTGCAATTATTGTATAAATGAATAATAATTGTTTCATCCTATTTAATTTACCCGGCCATAAATATCCAACAACTTCTCTTCCTCATTTTGCCAATAGTATTCCTTTCTCGCTTCCATACAGCTCTCTTTTAATTTATTGTAATGAGTTTCATCATTAAGCAAAGTATTAATTGCATCCACAATTTCTTCAATCTTAATGTCTACTAATTTAGCAACTTCATAATTAGAATTCACTACCTGGTACTCTGGATAATTAACTGTTACCTGAGGAATACCATGTTGGATATAATCAAAAAATTTATTTGCTAATGAATGATAATAACTTAATCCCTTTGATTTCAATAGGTTTACTCCAATCATGGCATTAGCTATTAAGCCTTCCAGTTTTTCTGGTTCTGTAAATCCAAAGAATTTAACTTTTTCCTGAACGAAGTGTTTTTCAGGTAGATTTAGTAATTCATCATAAAGATCGCCATGTCCGCAGATGTAGAATTTACAATCAATGAATTGCATTGCCTCTATCATTTCTTCTAATCCTCGTCCAACATTTACAGCACCATGGTATATGATGTACTTTTCGGTATTTTCTTTTTGCTTTAATTCCTTTAAAACAGGCACATTTCTTATCAACTCAAAATCCGTATTGTAATTCTTCTTAAATAGGTCAACCAAACCTGAACTTACGGTATAGGTATATTTCAAGTTTGGAATGATCAAACTCTCCAACATTTGCCAAATCGATTTAACAACTGGTCTGTTTACTACTTCCTCAACTTCTGTAAAATATTCATGTGCATCGTAAACCAAAGGTTTCCCTAATATTTTTGACGAAACATAAGTAGCAAAAAGTGTGTCTGTATCTACACCAGAAATAATATCCAACTTTTTATCAAGCAGGTAGAATATCAATCTCAAGTTATACTCAAGGTAAAATAGCTTTCCCTGATTGAAAATACATTTAAGCCGTGTTTGTTGGTAGCCTCTCTCCTGTAAGGAAATTGAAGAAGGTAATTCTCTGCCTACTAATTCTACTTCATAACCATTTTTTGATAGCGTATCACAAATACGAATCATACGTTGATCATAGGTCAGGTCATTAATTACTGTAAAGATTATTTTTTTCAAAATGATTATTAAGTACGTCATTGCGAGAGAGGTACGAACGAAGCAATCTCCGGCCTTGAGTTACCGTAGGGGATTGCCACGTCACTCCGTTCCTCGCAATGACGATGTTTTTAAGTTAATTAACTTTGGACTAGTTCAACCCGATCATCATCTTTCACTTTCAATATTCCATGATCCTGCATCCATTGGATTGCCTTTAGAGTCTTGTGTTCACTTACGCCCTTCATTTGGCTAACGAGCACAGGAAGAGTTAAAGTATGGGTATTCAAACAAGCTTTTATCTGTTTTCGCACAACTTCATAATCCTTATCATCCAAATTTTTATCATTTCTACCCAGACACACATCACATTTACCACATTTCGCGCTGTCAGTTTCACCAAAATAACTCAATAGCTGCTGACTTCTGCAAATTTTTATACTCTCTGCATAATTCAATATTGCATCCATTTTTTGCTTGTAAACTTCCTTTCTCGTCTTGAGATATGCTTTGTTGATTTCCAATTCATTGGCATCCTCTCTTCGTTTCAGAAACATTACCTGAGGAAGGCTTTTTTGCGGAAAATAACTAATTAAGCCTCTCTTTTTCAACTCAAACAACATGCTCGCAATTTCATTTTTTGGCTTCTTTATCCGTTTTGAAATATCTAACTCATTGATCTTTGCATAATCATCAAATAAACCCTCATACGACCTTAACAAAAGTTTTATGAAATCATCATAATGTTTGTTCTCCACTTGAAATTTGTACAACTTATTAGTATCAACTAAAATCATCAACCGAGAAGGGGAATAAAAATTCTCTGAAAAAGACAAAGTTCCCTGTTTCTCCAAAAACTTGATGCTATTATATGTAACAACTGGACTTAAATCATAAGTGGAGCACATTTCCTGTAGGTCAAGATCGTACGACCGGCCTGAATCATCTCCAATGGCCAATTGAAGATAATTGGCCAAAGCCTGGTATGTTCGTTTAATTTCCTCAATAGAAGGGAAACTCATTTCATATCGTTTCTCAAATTCTAGTCTATCAGATTCATTATAAAGCAATGCAGCATATGCTTTATTCTGATCACGGCCTGCCCTACCCGCTTCCTGAAAATAAGCCTCAGGGCTTTCCGGCATATCCATGTGAACTACTACCCGTACATCAGGCTTATCTATTCCCATGCCAAATGCATTGGTTGAGACTATTACTCTCGTTTTATTGTTTGTCCAATCATTCTGTTTTTGCTGTCTCAGATCACTGTTTAAACCGGCATGGTAGTAATCAGCAGAAATTTTGAAGCGATTTAAATGTTCTGCAATTTTTTTGGCTTGTTTTCTGTTTCTCACATAAACAATCCCAGTACCGTTTACTTTGTTTAAAATATCCAGCAATTTTTGCAGTTCGTTGTCTTCATATAAAACAACATAAGCAATATTTTCACGAGTAAAACCACCCTGAATTAAACACTCTTGTTTAAATTTTAATTTTTCTTGTATGTCAATCACCACCTTAGGAGTAGCGGTTGCAGTTAATGCCATGATCGGTACATCCGGTATTAGATCACGAATTTCCACAATATCTAAGTATGGTGGTCTGAAATCATAACCCCATTGTGAAATACAATGCGCTTCATCCACAGCCAGTAGGTTCACATTCATTTTCCCGATTCGGGTTCTAACTAATTCAGACTTTAACCTTTCAGGAGATAAATAAAGAAACTTAGTTTTGCCGTAAATACAATTATCCAATGCAATATCCAGTTCTTTTTGAGATATACCGCTAACAGCCGAAAATGCTTCTATCCCCCGTTTTTTTAAATTCTGAACTTGATCTTTCATCAAAGCGATCAATGGAGAAACCACGATACAAACCCCATCTTGGGCTAATGCTGGAACCTGAAAACAAATGGATTTACCTCCTCCTGTTGGCAATAACGCCAAGGTATCTTGCCCATTGAGAACGCTATTTATTATATTTTCCTGAAGAGGTCTGAAATTTGGGTAGCTCCAATACTGTTCTAAAACTTGATGGATTGATTGACTTATCATTAACTATGAATTAACAATCGCACCGTCTTTCATTTCCAATTTTCTGTCTGCCATGTTCGCTAATTCATCGTTATGCGTTACGATCACAAAAGTCTGTTGCAATCTATCACGCAAAGAAAAAAACAGTTCATGAAGTTCTTTGGCATGTGCAGAATCCAAGTTTCCGGAAGGTTCATCTGCCAAAATAACAGAAGGCTCATTTATTAA
>JAESTI010000039.1 GCA_016763665.1 Bacteroidia bacterium
TCATGGACCAAATATATACAGTTTATCTAATAGGAATTTTGATATTGCCAATGACTCTATATTCATTGTTGAGATTACAGACACAATTAATGCTTCATCCTCTGAGATTAAAATACAAGTAGTAATTTCAGATACTAAATATGGTGTGCCGCCTTTTGCACGACAAGCAAATGATCACGAATTTGATACCAACGACAGCAGGATTTTAGGAGGATTCCTTGAAAATGACCAAATTCAATTTGTAAGTAATACGCTTAGTCCTGACATCGGTTTTGCCGCAGTTTACCATGGCATAATTGATGATGTCTCTTCAAATTCTCAATTAACATCCTATATTATAACTGATGATACTTTAGATTTTGGATACCCGAATATCTCTTATACAGGAAAACAAGATTGTGATCATGAATCCATCATTACTTTCAACCACTCCTCTCCTACCAATTTTGCAGGGTTTTCAGCAGTTCACTATGGGAACAATGACATTCATTCTGAAGTATTAAAAATAATTGAAGGATTAAGTTATGTTGACCGCCATAGTGGCGACAGCGGCCAGGTTTATGAAAGATGGGGCGATTACTCGGGAACACAACGAAAATACAATGAGCCAGGAAAAATTTGGACAACAGGCTATTATGCCAACGATCAAAATGAAAACGGTACATGGGTAGCTGAACTTCAAAGTCCGGATTCTACAATTATGGCAATCAGCACTATAGATACAATTGATTTGAGCCAAAATGGTTTGTGTCATGGTTATGCTGTTGCAAAAATCAAAGATGGAAACCCTCCGTATTCTTATAAATGGAATGATGCTGCATCTCAATTGGATTCTATTGCATTAGAACTATGTGATGGCAGCTATGCTGTTACTGTTACTGACTCGTATAATTGTAAACTCGCCGGTGAAATAGAAATTAAACACCCTCAAAAAGAAGCTAGTATATTTCCCAATCCTTCTTCTAACTTTATTACCATGAATTTTGAATTAGATCAGGATACGAAAATAGATATCATGGTGTATGATAAAAGAGGAAGACTGGTTAAAACATTTTCTGAAGCTTCAGCCAAAAAAGGAGAAAACCTGTTTTCATTCAACACTGAGCAGCTTAGCCGGGGGCTTTACATCGTTAAAATTCAAAGTTCCTCCCCGTTAAAGGTCGTTGCCCAGCGATTTATTAAGTTGTAATTCGTGCATTCGTAAATATTTGTTATACGTACTCTAATAACTCCACGAATTAGTAAAACTGTTGAAGAAATCAACTCCAATTTTAAAAGTCGCATCTAATTCTGAAAAATTACTGTCGGCACCTACATAATAAACACCAATCTTAAATAATTGTCGCCTTATTTTGAAAGGCTTTTCAAGACCTGCAAATATTTCTACATGTCGAAAATTGTTGTCTTCTATTAATAGTACACCTCCACCACCTACAGTTTCAAGTTTTAACTTGTTCACAAAAGGGATCTTGTTTAACAAAGTACCATTAAAGTGATGCAAATAATGTAGCTGCAAATACTTGTTCATAGTACTTATTGATGGACCCAGCAACTGAAATGATTTCAAAGGACTTGAAAAAATATGGTCATCTGAACCACGGAAAAACTTGTGATCTGTGAATTTTACCTGGTCTCCGCGCAAGAACATCCCGGTATATACATTAAACTTGGATATCCCCATTGTGCCTAATTTAATGTCATCTTTTATATTCAACTCAAGGAAATCAAAATCAACATTGCTATCAAGAATATTGGGAATAGCCTTTTTATAGTGCAGTCGTAGCTTTGGATATTTACTTCCTAAATTGACCTTTTTAAAAGGTTCAGTATAGTATTTCTGCTTATATCTCAATTTTAAATACACATCCAAAAGCAGTTCATTATAATCATCAAATTCACGAGGAGCATTATTTTCACCAAAAACATCATTCGACCAGGTAGCTAATTTTATACCTTCTATTGAACGTTTCTCCACATACTCTCCCGAAACATCTAAATAAATACCATTGACCAATTCCATTTCATGACCAAGTTCATAATATTCAACATTGATATAATTCCCCCTGCTAAATGTAGCTTCAAATGACTCATAATTGTTAATGAAATCATATTCATTGCCATAACTAACATATACTCTACCAAATTTTTTCGGCTTATATAGATAATCTAAATCAACGAATCCCTTCAAGTCTTCATTTTTGAAACCATAATCCAACCTGTAACTGACTTCAATGCTATTGGCTTTACTCCACTCCTTTTCATACCCTCCCCCAAATGCTTGTCTATAGCCACCCACGGTAAAAGGCATCACAGAATTGACAATTGAATTGAAATAAATTGTTTTTTTCTTAAAACTATTGTGATGACCAATACCATTAAGGAGTACATCCCAAATGTCAATCCTGTTAAATATTGAATCCCGCTGTTTTAAATACTGTTCACTTTTGTGATGGGCAATAATGCTATCCTGAATATAGACAAATCGTATTTCGTCATCCTTTAAAGTAATAGGCCTTCTTTCTGCCCAAAAAGTTGAGTCTTTATCATAAGCATCATCTAAAATTGTACGAAGTTCATTGTTAAAAAAGTTTTTCGGGAAAGTTGGATTGATCTGATAATCTGAATTGACAATAATGGTGTTTCCGAGAATCTGTTTTTTTCCTTCCTTCGAATTATACAGGAACTCTTCCCGACCAAGCATCCAAATACTGTCATTCACCAGGTCATATTGTTGTATTATTTTAAAATAGTTGAAATGATATAGCCCAGCTTTGTTTATTTCCAGATCCACGGCTTTAATAGACCAAAGGCTATCAACTATATATATCATTCCCTTAAACAATGCTCCTTGGGACCTCCTTGGTATAACCTCAATCTTATTGATCCAAAGTTTGTTTTCATAAAATGATTCAATTAATTTGTACTTGTATGATAAAAATGCTCCTGCACCAATTGGAGATATATAAGGAATTCCTCCCAGTGAAGCCACATCTACAGTATTGTGGTAAAAATTGAATTCGGCTTCTGAGATATTTGTCTTGAAAAGATTAAGATTTACCAGATCTGTTTCGTAATAATTATCATCTCCACTACCAGTACTAATTGAAATACTTACAGACCCTTTGTGTTTATCCGAGAGGTCTTTATAAGCACTTTTTATCTCCTTATATTGATTTGGGTATCGATAATGTGTCTGAGAGTATGATTCGATAAAATTCATCTTCTCCTTGGTGAGCACTTTGGGAAGTGAGTCATTATCCTCCTCCAATCGCTTCATGTACTCTTTTTCAAGAGATGACTTTATATATGTATTACAACTATAACCGTCTACTTGTTTCTTATATTTCCCTCTTGAAGCAATTGCATTTTTAATGATCTCATATGCAGGATCCTTCTTATCAGCCACGATCCCTAATTCATCCAACAACACAGAACTTTCTTGCAATATGACGTTTACTGTTTTGTTGGAATTATTAATATTTACAGTTACAGACTTTTTTTCATAACCTAAGGCTTGAAAAATGATGGTATATGCTCCATTCTTCAACTCCAGAAAATATTCACCCTTCAGGTTAGATGCAACACCATGCGTAGAGTTCTCTATAAATACACTGGTATTTGGAACTGCATCACCAGTATTATCAGTAATTCTACCACGTAAATGATAGGCCGAACAGTTATAACTGATAAGAATTAACAGGAAACAACAATAAGTGGGGAAGTATTTGGAATACATATACGCCTCAATATAGAATTTAAGACGCTATTTTCCCTAATAAGGTTGCAACTAAATTAATTGCATTTAAAATGAATAGATATGTTAAACTTGGGGGTTTGTTTATCAAGAAAGAAAAGAAAGAAATTGTATTAAGCCTTCTGCTTACTCTAATTCTTCTTCCATCACGATGCTCCAGCCCTCGCTTTCAAATATATTGCCCATTTTCTTTTTTACTTTTTACGTTTACTATACTTTACTTTTTTCGGCTTTCTCAAAAAATTAACTATCATGGATAAAGTAACCATTTCAACAATGCTTCTCTGTGATGCATTGGAGAATCGTCAACACTTGCTTCTTCACTTGAATCCTCAGCTTTTGCGGAATTCAAGTTTTGGTCCCTTTCCATAATGTAACTTAATGGATTGCTTAGCAAAGAGCTACCGTAATTGGGATAGTGGATGGCAGTTAACAATTGATTCATGATTGCTTTGATTTATATTGTTAGCATAAAGGGTAATTCATTCCTAAATATTGAGCTTGCATGTCATTCAGCTTTTCTTTTAATTCATATTCGCTCATAACCACATAGTTTTTAACATCAAGCTTTCTGGCAATACCTCTAAGTTTTTTAAACTGAAGTGCATTGATCTGTAATTCTCTTAATATTCCCATTTTATTTTCGGTTTAACTGTGATTCTATAGTAAAGATACTATGGTGGGCAGAGTGAAGTCAAGTTAAAACAAAGAGTGTTTTGACAGGTTTATTTCAAATAAAATATCATAACTATTTGATTTGCAATATGATAATAATAATAATTTGCAAATTATTTGACAAGCTTGACGTTTTTCACATATAAAATTGAGGTAAAAACTCAAAAAATTAGTTCAAGCAAAAATTCAGGGGGGGTAATGATATTTAGGAGTTCAAGTAAATCATAGAATTTAAAAAAAATGTACAATTTCCAATAAGCAAATGCTCAATGAAAGAAAATTGATATAGATAATCATTAAAGGTGGCTTAAAAAATGAAAACCTGCCTGTCCGGCAGGCAAGTTGAGTATTGAAAATTGAACATTGAGAATTTCTTGTTCCCTGATTAGTGTTGGCCGTTAAGGTAATTCCTTAAATTTTCACTTGAGTCCTGTTGAACCTATCTTACTTTATCCAAGAACCAAACATCAAACCGAAGAATCTCAAAACCAAGAGGATCCCAGTAGTATTGATCTTTTGCCTCAGATAGAAGTAGAATTTTTTCTTCGTTCTTTTTGTAGGTTTCA
>JAESTI010000040.1 GCA_016763665.1 Bacteroidia bacterium
ATCACTATCTTCAAATATTTCTTTAAACTTGTTTAGTTCTTTATTTGTAATACGTATGGAGTCGTTAATCCTGTTTGATTCGATTACCTGTCTTTCTAAAGTAATTATTGCCTTTTTTATTTTCTCCATTAATTCCAGTTTCTTTTCTAAATCTTCATTTTTATCCTGGAGTTTGTTTATTCGGGTCTTGAATTTTACGATTGCTTCGGTTAAAGCCAATATGTCTTCAGTATCGTTTTGTTCTTTTTCCGCTTCTGTAACTTTATTCTCTGATTTTTCAGTTTTTGGTTTAGACGCATCAATTATGTTATCTTCATTAACATGGCTTGAGATTACACTTTCATCCTTTGCACCAATTGAATCCATTAGGCTAAGAAACACTTTGGCACTATCTACAATTGCTTTTTCTTTTTTCTTAGCACTGTAAACATGAAAATAATCTACTTTGGCTTTGGAGCCGGGTCCAATGAATAACCCCATTTTGCCAAATTTGTATGTGAGTTCTGTAAAAGAAGATATAAACTGGCCATTAATGTATAAGTCATACTCCTTGTTGGAAGCTCTTACCTCAAGTTTGTGAAATGTCGACTTAGATTTTAGAGCGGAAGTTTTTACCCAACCATTTGTTTTAGTCTCTCCACTTAAATAATTCAAGGCACCATGAACAAACTGACTCAAGCGATATTGTTTTTTAGTGTTTATTTCAAATATAAAGCCTCCCTTGCCTTGACCTTGTCCCATAAAAATAATTCCTATACTTGAGGTTGGATCATCATTGGTTAATTTGAGAGCTGATCGAATTTGAAAGTCATTAAGGTCATTCTCCCATTTACAATACAACAAGTAAGGACTTGTTTTGTTTTTCCTGTTTAGTATATATAAGTCATTTTGGATGATGAATAGGTTATTTGCATCTACCATAACAGGCCATAGATCATTGGCATTACTAAATCCTTCAATTAGTGCAGCACTAGGGAAATCGGTTTGTACCTTTTGTGCGTTAATAGTAGAAAAAGGGAATAACTGAATTGAAATGATTGTAAGAAGAACTAAAAATCTAGTCATTTATTGTAGTAATAGTAATTAGTTTATTAAGTTAATCAAGTTAAAGTTTTAATAAACAGCAAATTAGAAAGCTATTATTAGGATACTTATTTTCAAATTCTCAAATTATCACATTTTCAAATTATATAGTGAGTGGAAGTGTGACAGCTCTTAAGAAGGCTCGAGCATTATTAATTGCTAAACATGTCGTCAAAATTACAAAATTTTTAACTTTGATGCCTTAAATTTGCATCGTTCAGTTTATTGATAAAGATTAGATGAAGAATTTGTATAAGGGATTATTTTGGATTTTGTTAGTTTCAAGTAGCATTTTTACTGCTTGTGAAACAGATATTGATATCAATGACGAGTGGGAGGAAGTAACAATTATATATGGATTATTAAATCCCACGGACTCAGTCCAATATATTAAAGTTAATAAGGCTTTTTTAGGAGAAGGGGGCGCTTATGATTATGCTGCGATTAAAGATTCGATCTATCATCAGGATAGTATACGAGTAACTTTAACTGCCTGGGATGGTACTATCAGGAAAAAAGAGATTACACTTCTTCAAGATACCTCGATCCCTAAAGATAGTGGTTCATTTTCATATCCGGATCAAATACTTTACAGAACTCCCCCAGGAGATACATTGAATGAAGAGTATGAATATGAACTTACAGTAACAAGAGTTGAAAATGACGAATTGGTTGCTACCGCAAAAACAAAACTTATAAAGGATTTCCAGGTTGCCACTCCATCAGTTGTGTCAACTGCAACAATAGGATTTGCAGACCAGAATAAATACAAGCTATATAATGTAAGTTTTGTGGCAGCGGAAAATGGTAGATTGTATGAGTTGGTTGTTAGATTTAATTACAAAGAAGTTGATATTTTATCCGGAGATACGACTCTTCACAGCTTGGAATGGCAAGCATTTAGCAAAAAAAAGGCGAAAAATGAATTATTGGATGGCATAGAGAATATCAGTAAGAAAATTGATGGCAAATTGTTTTATTATTTGGTGAATTCGGCATTAGAGGAAGATGAAAATTTAATTCGTATAGCCAATACGCTCGATTTTATTTTTTATGTAGGAGGAGAGGAGTTATCAACCTATATAGATGTAAATAATGCTCAATCTGGATTAACAACTATTAAAGTTAAGCCTGAATACACAAATGTTGAGGGTGGATTAGGTATTTTTTCAAGTAGATTTCAAAAGATCATCAAGGGTAAGGAACTATCAAATTATAGTATTGATTCACTGGCTTGCGGATCAATTACTGGAAAACTTGGGTTTTTAGACAGTGATTTTGAGACTTGTAACTAGAAACCATATTTCTGCCTTTTTGTCATAATACCTTCTTTCTCTTTGTTTTTCCCTTCATAAATGCGCCAATATTACCTTAATATATAGGCCTTATCTGCTTTGGCATAAAGGTTGACCTTTACTTTTTAGAATAAATTACTTTTTAACAAATTATTAAAGAAATGGGAAAAATTATCGGAATCGACTTAGGAACCACAAACTCATGTGTTGCTGTAATGGAAGGAAATGATCCTGTTGTAATTCCTAATAGTGAAGGAAAAAGAACAACCCCATCAATTGTTGCATTTATAGGTGGAGGTAAAGGAGAAAGAAAAGTAGGTGATCCTGCAAAAAGACAGGCTATCACTAATCCTGAACATACAATTATGTCTATAAAAAGATTTATGGGCAGGAAGTATGAAGAAGTTACAAATGAACTTAAGGGAATATCATATACTGTTGAAAAAGGGGATAACAATACCCCAAGAGTAAAAATTGGTGATACATTATATACTCCTCAGGAAATCTCAGCAATGGTTCTTCAAAAAATGAAGAAAACCGCTGAAGATTATCTCGGGCAAGAAGTTAAAGAGGCTGTAATTACTGTTCCTGCTTATTTCAATGATTCACAAAGACAGGCTACTAAAGAGGCTGGAGAAATTGCAGGATTAAAAGTAGAAAGGATCATTAATGAACCTACTGCTGCAGCATTAGCTTATGGATTGGATAAGAAAGATAAAGATCAGAAAATAGCTGTTTTTGACCTTGGTGGAGGAACATTTGATGTTTCTATATTAGAATTAGGGGATGGCGTTTTTGAGGTGAAATCAACAAATGGAGATACGCATTTAGGTGGTGATGATTTTGATCTAAAAATAATTGATTGGTTAGCTGAAGATTTTGAAAAAGAACATGGCATTGATCTAAGAAAAGATCCAATGGCACTTCAAAGGCTTAAAGAAGGTGCGGAAAAAGCAAAAATTGAACTTTCCAGTTCAACGAAAACTGAAATTAATTTGCCTTACATAATGCCTGTTGATGGAGTGCCAAAACATTTGGTAAAATCATTAACAAGAGCAGAGTTTGAAAAAATTTGTGATGATCTCATCCAAAGAACAAAAACCCCATGTGAAAAAGCATTGAAAGATGCAGGAATGACTGCCAAGGATATTGATGATATTATTTTAGTAGGTGG
>JAESTI010000041.1 GCA_016763665.1 Bacteroidia bacterium
CAACAGCATTAAGTCCATTGTATTCAATCAAGTCGCCGGGCTTAAAAGCGGGAACCGTTACTTTTTCCGTTTGAACTTTTGATTTTACTTCATTTTCATTGGGCAATTCTTCAATTTCAATCTCTTCTTTCCACTCAATATTTTCAACAGGTGTTTTTGTGTTAGATAATTCTTCTGCCATTGCAACTTGCTCTAAAAGAGCTAACTGTTCAGGTTCAATTCCGTCAAGTTCATATAATTTAAATTCTTCAATTATTTCAATTAGTTTGTCACTATATCTTGGATTGGTTGCATAACCTGCTTTTTTCAACCCTCTTGACCAACCTTTGTAATCTGTTTTTTTAAGATCAAACAAAAAATTATACCGCTGACCATTCATTAAAAAATCTGAGTGATCTTGGTATGATTGTAATGCAGATTCATATTTCCTAAAACACTCCTGAAGTGCATCGTCATCTTCATAAATAACGGGACCTGTCCATAATGCTTTACATTTAATACCAAAGTGGTTATTTCCTTCTTTGGCAAGACGACTTGTTCCAAACCCGGATTCATATAAACCTTGTGCAAGAGTGATACTTGCAGGAATACCTGACCTGTGCATTTCTTCTATTGCTAAGCTTTTGAAATCTTCAACGTATTTTGCTTTTAGAGACTCATTAGTTAATACTTTTTCTTTAACGACTGAATCTTCTTCACCTCCGGCAAACACACTAGATGATGTAATTAAGATTGAGATAAAAACCATTGATAGTTTTTGCATAGGTTGATGATTTAGATATGATTTATCAATTAATTATATAAATGAAATTATTTTTTTCTTGCGATCATGAGTCCGTCTCTAATAGGAAAGAGAACATTTTCTACCCTATCATCATTGTGCACCTTTTCGTTGAATTCTCTTATTGCAATGGTGTCGGCATCCCAACTTACTTTATTTTTTTCCAGTACCTTTCCGCTCCAGAGCACATTGTCAGATATTATATAACCACCAATATTTAATTTGTCAAGAGTCATATCAAAGTACTGGGAATAATTTTCTTTATCAGCATCTATATATACCAAATCGAACATTTCGTTAATGGTTGGAATTATCTCAATAGCATTGCCGATGTGGTATTCAATTTTATTTGTAACCTCTGCTTTGTCAAAATAATTTCTTGCCATTTCTTCCAATTCCTCGTTCATATCAATGGTATGGAGCTTTCCCCCATCTTGTAATCCTTTACACAAACAAATTGCTGAATAACCGGTATAGGTTCCAATCTCTAATACCTGTTTTGGTTTGATCATCATACTTAACATACCGAGTATTTGCCCCTGTAAATGCCCTGCGAGCATTCTTGGAGTAAGTATATTGGCGTAAGTATATCGATTTAGATCACTTAAAACAGGAGTTTCCTTTTGCGTATGCGCTTCTATGTAATCGACCAGATCAGGGTCTAAAAAATCCATTCAATGATGCAGTAAAAAGTTAAATCTGCTGCAAAACAATAAAAAAATTATTACTTGTAGCGTAATACGTAGAAATTTGTTGGTAGTTTCATCTGTGGGCAATTTATTTTCAATTGATAATTTGTGTATTCGTGTAATTGTATAATCGTTATTCGTTAATTTGTATAATTAGTAGTCATTCGCATATTAGCATCATGATTAGTATATTGGTATCATAAATTTATTTTTAAAGCATGAACATCTTTCAAAATAAACCAAAGTTTTATATGCCTTTTCTATTGGCATTTGTGTTGTCTGTTGGAATGGCTATTGGTGTTAAAATGGTAGAACTAGAAAAGAGACCAGCTTCAATTTTTACACTTAACCTGGGGAGTGATAATAAGATCAGTCAGATAATTGATTTTATAGATAGGAAGTATGTTGACTCTGTAGATACCGAAAAATTAATAGAGCTAGGAATTAACGGAGTTATTAAAAATCTTGATCCACACACTGCATATGTTCCTGCGAGAGATTTTGAGTTAATGAACGAACCGCTTAAAGGGAACTTTGAAGGAATAGGGATTGAATTTAACATTGTTAGCGATACGATAGTTGTTATTTCTCCAATTTCCGGAGGCCCATCTGAAAAGTTAGGGATAAGATCGGGAGATAGAATTGTTAAGATTGAAAAAGAGATTGTTGCAGGAATCGGAATTACAACGAAAGATGTTATTAATAAACTCCGTGGAAAGAAAGGATCTACAGTTATAGTGGATATTTTTAGAAGAGGTAAAAAGCAACTGATCGCTTATGGGATAGAAAGAGATAAAATTCCAATTAACAGCCTGGAAGTAGCGTATATGGTTGATGATGAAACAGCTTATATGAAACTGAGTCGATTTGCAAGCACCACTCAGGAAGAGTTTGAAAAAGGCTTATCAGATATGTTAAGGAGAGGAATGAAAAAATTGATCCTTGATCTTCGCGGAAATCCAGGCGGTTATTTATCTGCCGCACAGTCTATTTCGGATGAATTTTTACCAGATAATAAGTTAATAGTTTATACGGAAGGGAAAGGCCAACCCAAACAGGAATTATTAGCAAGTGCTAAGGGAAGTTTTGAAACTGGAAAATTAGTGATCTTAATTGATGAAGGTTCTGCTTCTGCAAGTGAGATAGTTGCTGGTGCAATACAAGATTGGGATAGAGGTGTTGTAATAGGAAGGCGTTCCTTTGGTAAAGGATTGGTTCAGGAACAATCAGAATTTACAGATGGTTCTGCATTGAGGCTTACTGTAGCACGATATTACACCCCAACCGGAAGATGTATACAAAAGCCTTACAGTAAAGGACGATCAGCATATGACAGGGAAGTTTGGACACGCTATGAAAAAGGTGAATATTTGAGTAAGGACAGCATACAAATAAATGATACTCTGTCATTTTTGACTCCTGCAGGTAGATTGGTTTACGGAGGTGGTGGTATTATTCCTGATGTATTTGTGCCTATTGATACAACCGGTGCGTCATCTTATTTGAATAAGATATTTTACACCGGAGTAATTCACAGGTTTGCTTTTCAGTATTCCGATTCTAAGAGAGGTAAACTGCATGAAGAATATATGACAAAAGATAATTTTATTTCAGAATATGAAGTTTCTGAAAGCACATTCTCTGATTTCGTAAATTACGCTGATGAAAATGAAGTAGAAAAGAACTGGCAGCTTATCTGGAAATCACAAGACAGGATCAAAAATAATTTAAAGGCTTTAATTGCAAGACAACTTTGGGGAAACGAAGGTTATTATCCCATCTTCAATCAGAATGATGCTACAATTAAGAAAGCGATAGAGTATATGCGGAATAAGGATTTGGTTCTTAATGTTGATTAACCAATTCTTTAACTGTTAACCCTAATTCATCCAACTGTTCATCAGAAATTGTTGAAGGAGAATCAATCATAAGGTCCCGGCCGGCATTGTTTTTTGGAAATGCAATGTAATCCCGAATGGTTTCATCACCACCAATCAATGCAACCAACCTGTCAAAACCAAAAGCAATCCCACCATGGGGAGGCGCACCATATTCAAATGCCCCGAGTAAAAATCCAAATTGTTTTTGTGCTTCTTCTTTTGTGAATCCTAACAATTCAAACATTTTGTCTTGAATATCTTTCTTATGAATCCTGATAGAACCACCTGCAATTTCCACTCCGTTGATAACCATGTCATAAGCATTTGCTTTTACACTTCCGGGATCAGAGTCTAATTTTTCAAAATCTTCTTCTTTTGGAGATGTAAACGGATGGTGCATAGCATGGTAACGCTGAGTTTCTTCATCCCAATCCAGCAATGGAAAATCAACCACAAAAAGTGGGGCAAATTTGTTTGGATCTCTTAAGTTAAGTTGATTGGCCATCTCCAAACGCAATTCACTCAATGCTTTTCTTGTTTGATTGGTTTCACCTGCTAACACAAGAATTAGATCTCCGGGTTTCGCGTTGAACTTTTCAGTCCAGGTTTTTAATGCATCCTGATCATAGAATTTATCTACGGAAGATTTGAAAGTACCGTCTTCATTGTATTTTACATATACCAAACCTTTTGATCCAATTTGAGGACGCCTCACAAAATCAGTAAGTGCATCCAGTTGCTTCCTCGAATATTCAGAACAACCTTCAGCGCAAATGCCTACCACTAATTCAACTGAATCAAACACATTAAAACCTTTTCCCTGTGCCACATCGTTGAGTTCAACAAAAGTCATTTCGAATCTTGTATCCGGTTTGTCAGTGCCATAATTTTTCATGGCATCATCATAGGTCATCAAGTCAAAGTCCGGAAGTGAGACTTCTTTTATTTCTTTGATGATATGTTTTGCAAGTCCTTCGAAAGTTTTCAATATGTCATCTTGCTCTACAAATGACATTTCGCAATCAATTTGAGTAAATTCAGGTTGACGGTCTGCTCTTAGGTCTTCATCTCTAAAACATTTTACTATTTGGAAGTATTTATCATATCCTGAAACCATTAATAGTTGTTTGAAAGTTTGAGGAGATTGCGGCAAGGCATAAAACTCTCCCTGATGCATTCGGGATGGTACCACAAAATCTCGAGCCCCTTCCGGAGTAGACTTAATTAAAAAGGGAGTTTCGATCTCTAAAAATCCCTGAGCATCTAAATACTTTCTACATTCCTGCGATACCTTGTGACGCAACTCAAGGCATCTTTTTAAAGGTGCTCTGCGCAGATCAAGATATCTGTATTTCATGCGAAGTTCCTCACCACCGTCAGTTTCTTCTTCTATGGTAAAAGGAGGAACTTTTGACTCATTTAAAATTTCCAGATCATTTACAATGATCTCGATTTCACCAGTAGGCATATCAGGATTTTTGTTGCTTCTTTCAATTACTTTTCCTAATGCTTTTATTACAAACTCTCTTCCAAGCCGTCTTGCCTTTTCACACAATTCTTTATCAACATCTTGATTGAAAACAAGCTGCGTTATTCCATATCTATCCCGGAGATCGACAAAGGTCATTCCTCCTAAGTCCCTGGATTTCTGTACCCAACCACTTAAAGTAACTTCTTTGTTAAGGTCTTCAATTCTTAATTCTCCGCATGTATGTGTTCTGTGCATTTTTTCTTTATTTTATATACTCTTGACAATATTCATCTAATAATTTTTGTGCTTCAGGATGGTTGTATTTTAATGCTTTTTTCCAGTCTTTACAAGCCTTTTTCATATTTCCTAATTGTTTTTATGCGATAGCTCTGTTGTTATATGCATCAGGATTATTAGACTGATATCCTAAACATTTAGTAAAATATTTTTTTGCAGATAACCATTGGTCGTTCAACAACGCTTTTACTCCATATTGAAAATAACGATCAAAAGGACTTAAATAAGTTGTTTGATAATCTCCAATTACTAAACTAAATTTTATAGGTATTGTAAACCAAACATTTACTGGTTTTCCTCTTTGCAGTCCTGGGTTCCACTTTGGCATTTTATTGATTACATCCAAAGCAGCCTGATCAATAGATGGGTGTACCGCTTTGATTACATGTGCACTATCAATTGCACCTTCACTCGTAATAATAAATTTTACAAAGACTTTTCCTGTAATGTTCTTCGCCTTTGCTAAAAGTGGGTATTTGATGTTTTTATATAGAAACTTGTATAAGGCCTGGACACCACCGGGAAATTCAGGCATTTCTTCAACAATAATAAAGGTTTCCTTTCCTTTAATGGAATCCTGTAAAGCATCAGTAGGATACTTGAGAGAATCAATAGAGAAACAAAAACCACTTGAAATTGCAGAAAATAAAAGAACCCCTACAACAATATTAAGACAGACAAACTTCATCACCTACTTTGATATTGCCACCATTCAAAATTTTACAAGTAACACCTCCTCGCCAATCCGGGGCCAATGCTTCTTGCAAGCCCGTGTAGTTTTCGTCCATCCTATTGCAAGGCTTTAATTCATTAGTGATCTCGATAGTTACTTCGTTTCCAATACTTAAAATTTTTCCGGTATTGTTTGTTAATTCAATTCCTTCTATTAATAAATTAGCTCTTCTTGCAGTCCAATCAAGTTCTTTTCCCAATTCAGCACATGTAGCATCCCACGATTCTTTACTAACTACAGTAACTTGTCTGTTGTTTACTGCACCTCTAAGATCTTTTTCAACACCTGTTTCTAAATTCACAAAGGCTTCTTCGAAAAGATTCATTTTACCTTTGGTTTCGTATTTATTTGCTATGGCTAAGAGTTTTCCCATATATTAGATTATAACGGGATATTTCCGTGTTTTCTTCTGGGTGGAGAAACAG
>JAESTI010000042.1 GCA_016763665.1 Bacteroidia bacterium
TGCCTTAAAAAATGGGAAAAAGCACCTCATTATTTCTTCCATTGAGCACAAATCTATACTAAGAACTGCAAAATATATTAGTGAATCTTATAACATAGATCTAACCCTTTTACCCGTTAATGCAGATGGCAAAGTTGAATTGAACGACTTAAAAAATGCCATTAGAGAAGATACTTATTTGGTATCTTTAATGCTTGCTAATAATGAGACAGGCATTATCCAGCCTATCAAAGAAATTACCCAAATTTGTAAAGAGAAAAACGTCATTTGTCATACAGATGCAGTTTGTTCTTTAGGCAAAATGCCCATAGATTTCAAGGTTCTTGGAGTAGATGCAATGTCATTCTCTGCACATAAATTATACTCGCCTAAAAGCGTAGGAGTATTGATATTAAAAGATAATATTGAGATCGATCCGCTAATTCACGGTTGCGGACAGCAATCTGGTATGCGTAATGGTACTGAAAATGCAGCCGGAGCAGCGGCATTCGGAAAGGCAATGGAGTTATTAAAGCAGGGAGAATTTACAAATGAAACATCTGCAGAAGAATTATCTGAAGTATTAAAACTTGGCTTACAAGAAACGTTTGGTGAAGGAGTTACATTTCATGGAAATGGAGATAGGTTGTCAAATACTATTTCCGTGACTTTTGAAGTAATGTCCGCTGATTTTCTTCAAACTGAATTGTCTAACCATGGCATTTGTGTTTCAGCAGGGGCAGCGGCAGCAACCGGTGATCCCTCGCATGTGCTCACAGCAATGAATATTTCAAAAGAAGTTGCTCAGTCAACTTTAAGAATTAGTTTTGGTTGGGGAACCACAAAAGAAGACATCAGTTATTTTGTAAATACCATCTCCGAAATTTATGAAAATGCAAAAGTGCTATCATGAGTAACAATATCCTAACCAATAAATCCGTAGAAACCCTTGTCAATTCACTTGATCCTGAAGTAAAGAATTTTGTGGAGTATGGAAATGTAATGAATGCGATTGATATGGATGAAAATGATTTGGAGCCCTACTGTCATTGGCGAAAGGAGTTTTACACACGAAACCTTATCGAAAGAACGAAAGCATATGAATTAATTGTGCTTTGTTGGGATGTTGATCAATACAGCCCTATTCATAATCATGAGGGTCAAGACTGCTGGATGTATGTTGCTAAAGGCCAGATGGAAGAGGTTCAATATAAAATCGAATCGGAAGAGAATGACAATTGCGTTTTAAAAGAAACTAACGAAACAAACTATACTAAAGGGCAAGTAGCATACATTCACGATGGTATCGGTTTGCACATCATAAAGAATTCAGGAAAAGAACCTGCAATTACAATTCATCTTTACGCAAATCCAATAAATTTTTGCAACGTTTACGATCTGGAAAAAGGCAAAATAACTAAACGCAAATTGAGTTATTTCTCTGAAAAAGGAGAATTAATCAGCAATTCCTAAAATCGTTAATTCATAATTCGTAGATATTAGTATTATTTGTATTCATTAGTATATTCGTATTATTAGAAAAATAGCTGCTACTCAGCCATAAACAAACCACCGTCCCAATCCAGTTCCTTTTATGAAAAATCTTAAATACTACCTTTCTGTTGCTGTAAGAGCAATGGCTATGGGAGCTGCTGACGTAATTCCAGGGGTTTCCGGAGGAACTATTGCTTTCATTACAGGTATTTATGAGAAGCTCATTGAAAGCCTGAATAGCGTTGACCTAGAAGCTGTTAAACTTTTATTTACAGGGAAATGGAAAGCATTAGAAGAAAAAATTAATGGTTACTTTCTTATTGCATTGGTTTCAGGAATCTTATTGGCTGTACTTTCCTTAGCAAAATTGATCAAATTTTTACTTGCTAATCATGAAATAGCATTGTGGTCGTTCTTTTTTGGGTTAATCGTTGCCTCTACATTTGTAATTGGAAAAACCATCAAGTGGGAAATTAAAGATTTCATCGGATTAATTGCTGGGGCTGCGATTGCATTTTATTTAACAACTGTTTCCCCTATTGACACGCCCGACACACCATTATATCTGTTTTTTGCCGGAGTCATTTCAATAATTGCTATGATCCTTCCGGGTATTTCAGGTTCATTCATCTTAGTAATTCTAGGCAAGTATAAATACATCATTAATATTGTTTCAGATATTAGTGAGGGGCTAAAAGGAATGATCAGTTCTCTGGTAAAAGGTGACTTCAGTGGAATAGATTCTTACTGGGCAAATATGGAGATTCTAACTTTATTTATTTTTTGGGCGGGGACATTAACAGGGATTCTAGGATTTTCAAGAGTGCTCAATTGGTTATTTTCAAAATTCAGAAATTTAACAATCGCGTTACTAACAGGCTTTATGATTGGCTCGCTCAATAAAGTATGGCCATGGAAACACACAATATCAATATATACCGATAGGCATGGTAATGTTAAACCACTTGTTCAGGAGAGTGTTTTGCCTGGTACATTCAATGAGCTTACTGGTAACGAATCATTCCTTGCAACTGCATTGGGATTGGCCATATTAGGGTTTGCCATAGTTTTCATACTAGAATATGTTTCAAATAAGAAAAAGATTGCCTGATGAGACTTTTTGGCCTTATCGGTTATCCGCTTGAACATTCATTTTCTCAAAAATACTTCACGGCCAAATTCAAAGACAACAACATAATAGATGTTGACTATGAATTATTTCCTATTGATGTCATCGAAAAGTTTTCTTCAATAATTAGTAAAAATCCTAATTTAATTGGACTCAATGTTACCATTCCTTACAAAGAACAAGTAATTCAGTACTTAAATGAATTAGATAAAACAGCAAGTGAAATAAATGCAGTAAACACCATCAAAATCCATCGTGAAAATGATCATATAAGAACAATTGGCTACAATACAGATGTTTATGGATTTGAAATTTCATTAAAACCACTTTTAAAGGCGCATCATAATAATGCTTTGATACTGGGTTCAGGAGGTGCCTCAAAGGCAGTTAGTTACGTACTTCAAAAGTTGAACATTCCTTTTCAAATCGTCTCACGCGAATCCCATACTGATCAATTATCCTATAGTGACATTCCATACATAATTAAGGATCATCCACTCATTATCAACACAACACCTGTAGGATCGTTTCCAGATACAGGACACTCTCCAAACATTCCTTACGAATTACTTGATGAAAATTATTTGTTGTTTGACCTCATTTACAACCCCGAAGAAACTGAATTTTTAAAACAGGGGAAGGCTCAAGGTGCTATAATTAAAAATGGTCTGGAAATGCTGGAACTTCAAGCTGAAAAGGCCTGGGAAATCTGGAATGCCTTTTGATCTGAGTAGTTGTGGCACAACTCCAATTTGTACCATAACTTGTAGAACTTACCTGAGATTAATTTTCTTCAAGCTGTTTGTTAAATGACACATACGTTGTACCACAACTTTATAGACTCACCAAAAAATGTTCATTAATTTTGTAAATTGACTTGAATTAGTCTATGAAATTCGATCTCACATCTGAATTTAAACCTACAGGGGATCAACCTGAAGCGATTGAGCAATTAAGCTCAGGTATTGAAAGTGGTGAGAAGTACCAAACTCTTCTTGGAGTTACCGGTTCAGGAAAAACATTTACCATTGCTAATGTTGTTCAGGAAGTCCAACGACCAACATTAGTTTTAAGTCATAATAAGACTTTAGCAGCTCAACTTTATGGTGAATTCAAAAGCTTTTTCCCTAACAATGCTGTTGAGTACTTTGTTTCCTACTATGATTATTACCAGCCTGAAGCTTACGTCCCATCTATTGATCTTTATATTGAAAAAGATGCTTCTATCAATGAAGAAATTGAAAAACTACGTTTAAGAACTACTTCTTATTTAATGTCTGGCAGAAGAGATGTGCTTGTTGTTTCTTCAGTATCCTGCATTTATGGTATTGGCAATCCTGAAGATTTCAATCAAAATGTAATTCACATAAAAGCGGGGCAAACTATAAGTAGAAATCAATTTCTATTTGATTTGGTAGACATCCTTTATTCAAGGACTGAAATCGAATTGAAAAGGGGAAACTTCAGGGTAAAGGGAGATACCGTTGATATATATCTTGCTTACGCAGATTATGCTTACCGCATCACTTTTTGGGGTGATGATATTGAAACCATTGAAAGTATTGATCCGGAAACAGGAAAAACCATCAACCAATGGGATGAAGCCAACATCTATCCGGCAAATATTTTTGTCACTTCTAA
>JAESTI010000043.1 GCA_016763665.1 Bacteroidia bacterium
ACCATCATTATCTATATCTCCAAAATCAGCGCACCATGATTGAGAACTGTCGTTTATTCCTGCTATTTTTGCAGATTCATAAAAGTTACCATTTCCATCATTTTGATAGAGTACATTAATTCTTCTGAGATCACCACTACTATCAGCATCATGATAACATTTTGAAATGTATAGATCTAGATCCTTGTCATTGTCATAATCTGTCCAGATACTTGCATAGTTGCCAGCAACATCTCCAGTATTGATCAAGGAATTGGTTTTGTAAAAATACTCCCCAGAGTTTTTGTATATAATATTGCCAGCCGTATCATTGCAAATAAAAATGTCCAATAAACCATCATTATTGATATCAACAAAATTAGAACCTTGAGCAAAAAAAGTGTCAGGCAAAACTTCAGTTGTAAAATTTCCGTTTGCTGAGTTGTTTTTTAATAATAATGAGATAAGCCCTCCACCAAACAAAATATCATTATCACCATCAGTGTCATAATCTCCTACACATATACTCCATGGATAAGACCAAACATTAATGGAATCCATTTTCCCCAGGTTCGTTGTGTCAAAGTCATTTCCCTTGTTATAGTAAGATAGAACAAATGTGTATCGGTCCCTGAAATGAATAATATCATCAAATCCATCATTGTTCATATCCAATACACCAACAGGTATTACGCTTTTAAAAGTGCCAGGTATTAAAGATATAGAATCGGTAAAAGTAACCTGGCTTTTTAAACTATAACTTATAAAAATCATTAATATCAACAATGCCTTTTTCTTAGCAGTAATTAAGAATCTTAATTTTATCATTTTATAAGGGATATTTTTTATAAATTTACTGATTAGAATCAGTCAAAATACATAAAACTAACAAGATTATGATGAGCAAATTTGAGCAATACAAAAATCTAATGAAAAGGGTTGCAGACGTACATTTTACTATAGCATTATTGCATTGGGACCAAGAGACTAAGATGCCTTCTAAGGGAGCTTCATTTCGGGCTCAACAGATCGGCACCTTGTCAGGGATATCACATGAAATGTTTGTTGATGAGAAATTAGGTGCTCTTTTAAATGAGTTGAATGAAGATTCATCCTTGAATGAAAAGGAAGCAAAAAATGTTCAGGAAACTTTAAAGGATTATAAGAAGAAGAAAAAGTATCCAACAGAGTTTGTAGAAAAGTTAAGTGTAACGGTTGCTGAAGCCACTCATGTTTGGGAAAAAGCCCGGGAAGCTGATGATTTTTCTATGTTTGAACCGCATTTGCAAAAAGTAATTGAGTTAAAAAGACAAGAGTGCGATATATTAGGTTATGAGGACCATCCTTACAATGCTATGCTTGATAACTTCGAACCTGGAGCAAAGGTTGCTGATCTTGATGTTTTGTTTACTGATGTGAGAAAGCAATTGGTGGATTTTGTGAAGCAAATTGGTCAAAAGCCTCAGGTAGAGGATTCATTTCTAAAAAAGCACTATGACCATCAAAAGCAATGGGATTTTGGTATAGGTTTACTGAAACAGATGCATTATGATTTTGACGCAGGATTGCAGGAGCTTTCAACCCATCCTTTTACTACAAACTTCAATCCACTGGACGTTCGTGTTACCACCAGAATAAATGAAAATGATTTTACCAGTATGACCTGGAGTTGTATTCATGAAGGAGGCCATGCATTGTATGAGCAAGGATTAAATCCTGATGATTATGGTTTGCCAACGGGAGATGCTATTTCATTAGGTGTGCATGAATCGCAATCAAGACTTTGGGAAAACCATGTGGGTAGGGGATATGCCTATTGGGTTGCAAATTATCCTCATTTACAAGGCTTGTTTGCTGAGAATCTTTCGAATGTATCGGTAGATGAGTTTTACAAAGCTGTCAATTTAGTTAAGCCTTCATTAATAAGAGTTGAAGCTGATGAATTGACTTATCATTCACATATTTTAATCCGTTATGAGATTGAGAAAGCCTTGATGGTTGGCGATGTTGAAGTAAAAGATTTACCAGAATTCTGGAATTCTAAATACAAAGAATATTTAGATGTTGATGTCCCATCTAATAAAGAGGGGGTACTTCAGGATATTCATTGGTCAAGTGGATTGATCGGTTATTTTCCAACCTATTCTATAGGAAGTTTTTATTCTGCACAGTATTTTGCAAAAGCGATTGAAGAAATTCCCGATTTGACTTCACAAATTGAAAATGGTGAATTGAAACCTTTACTTGATTGGTTGAGAGACAAAATACATCAACATGGTAGAATGTATTCAGCAGAAGAACTTTGCGTTAAAGTGACAGGGGAGAAACTCAACTTCAAACACTTCATGGATTATGCAGAAAAGAAATATTCTGAAATATATGATTTGAAGATGGAGGAAACTGTCTAGTTAATTGCTGCTAATTGAGCTATAGCCCCTTCCTTAAGCGCATAACCAGATACTTTTAATTCCTTAAAATTAAATTCATCAATAACAAATTGAGTTAGTATACTGGCCACAACGATCATATCAGCTCGAAAAGCTGCCATGCCCTTTATTTTTAACCGTTGCTTTAAGTTGGATTTGAGAAGTTTGTAATGAAGTAGTTTCAACTTGGCAATATCAACTTCAAATTCAGTTTGGTTATCTATTATATTTTTTACAATGCCTTGATAAAAAAGTATTTTGACAAAAGTGTCAAAGGTTCCTGATGCCCCTATTAGGATAGTTGGATTAAATTTATTTACAGCTTCTATGAGTGAATGTAACTTCTTTTTTAGATCAGTTTTTAATTTTTCTTGTTCGATTTGTTTAATTGGTTCTGAAGTATGAAATGTTTCCTTAAGTCTGGCAGCTCCAATATTGAAACTTTGTTTCCAGAAAATTTCTTTTTGGTTGGCGACAATAAACTCAACACTTCCACCACCAATGTCCATTATTAAAACTGGTGATGCTGACAAAGAAATAGCCTGCTTAACTCCTTGATAGATGAATTCGGCCTCTTTCTTTCCTGAAATGATCTCAATATCAATTTGAGTTTGCTCTTTTATTGCATCAATAAATTCTTGACCATTAGAAGCACTTCTTATAGCGGAAGTAGCAAAGCCGTAAATAGAAGCCACCTCATTAGAAATAATGTGTTTCTTTAATTCTTTTATTGCATCAATGCCTCTCTTAAAGGATTCTGGATTGATATTTCCCTCATTGATACCATTCTTACCCAATTTTACCACCATTTTTGTCTTGAATAGGATTTTGGGAACACTATCCAAATTGGTTTCAACGATCAGTAAATGAAAAGTATTGGTGCCGAGGTCAAGTATTGCAGATTTCATATGAGTTGGTCGACATTAATGTCGACATACTGACTTACTGCTTGTAAAATAACCATTTCCCCAATTCTTTTAGGGATGGTTTTTTGCCGTACATTAAAATACCTACTCTGTAAATTCTTCCTGCTAACCATGTTGTAATCAAAAAACCGGCTACCAAACAGACCATAGATAGTATAAGTTCATTAGCAGGAACCCCAAAAGGTATCCTGGCTATCATGATTACCGGGGAAGTAAAAGGAATTATGGACATCCAAAATGCAAGAGAAGTATCGGGGTTTTTTAATACGCTTTGGGCGACAATAAATGCAAAAACCAAAGGTATTGTTATTGGAAAAATAAATTGCTGCGTATCTGCTTCATTATCAACAGCTGCTCCAACGGCCGCAAATAATGAACTATATAAGAGATATCCCCCTAAAAAATAGAATATGAATATCCCGATCATGTATCCTAAATTGATGCTGTTAATAGCATTCATAAATGATTCCATACTTTTAGCCTGAGAAGGGCCTTGTTCTGCTAATGCACCCATCATGTCAGGATTAGCAATATTTTCAGGCATAATAGCCGAATTAACAAAAGTACCTATCAGCATAACCAAACAAACCCAC
>JAESTI010000044.1 GCA_016763665.1 Bacteroidia bacterium
ATTTCTTAAACGGTGCCACGGATCAAAAGTATGTATCCATAAATTATGAGTATATACGAGATTTTAGACAATTAAAGTCTTATCCTTTAAAAGGTAATTATTTTGAATTTGAATTTGAAAAAACTGGCCTAGGATTATTCAACGATGTTGATCTTTGGAGCTTTTTTGCCAACTATCGACATTACATCCAGATACTTAATAGATTGTATGGCGCAACTGGTATATGGACAAAATATGTTGGGTTCAAGCAACCAAATTATTATGATACTGACGCACTTGGATACCGTAATTATTTAAGAGGTTATGAATATTACGTAATTGATGGGCAGTTTTTTGTTTTAGTAAAAGCATCGTTGAAATACGAATTACTAAAGCAACAAAAGAAAACATTCCGAAGCATGCCTCTTCCTCAATTTCAGACAATCCCACTAGCCATTTTTATAGGGATCTATGTAGATAATGGTTATGTACTGGATAATTACTATTTTGTAGATAATAGTCTCAACAATTCGCATTTATTAGGGACAGGTATAGGAATTGATTTTGTTTCTTTCTATGACAAAATTTTAAGAGTTGAATATTCGTTCAATAAATTAGGTGAATCTGATTTATTTTTACATTTTTCAATACCTATTTAAGAGATAATGAAGAAAATAGGAATATTCGGAAAATTTTTAGCTGAATCATCCATTGAACCTATCCAGAGTTTACTAACGCAGCTTTGTGATAAATGTGAAGTATTAACTATATACCAACCTTTTTTTGATCACATTAAGGATAGAGTTACTCTTGAAAAAAGCATTCAAACTTTTGATAAACACGAAGAAATTAAAGGTAAAATAGACTGCTTATTTAGCATAGGAGGGGATGGGACATTTTTGGATACAATTACTTTAATCAGAGATTCCAATATTCCGATTATGGGAATCAACACCGGTCGACTTGGGTTTCTTTCAAGTATTGCCAAAGAAGAAATAAGTGATGCCCTATCTAAATTATTCAATGACGAGTTTGCGCTTGATCATAGAACCTTGATCAGTTTAGAATCGAATAAGAGTATTTTTAAAAATGTTGACTATGCTTTGAACGAATTTACTGTACATAAAAAGGATACTTCATCTATGATCACAATCAAGACATATTTGAATGGTGATTTTTTAAACGCCTATTGGGCAGATGGACTCATAATCTCTACACCCACAGGATCAACAGGATACTCATTAAGTTGTGGAGGGCCTATCGTTTTTCCTCAATCAGGAAATTTTGTGATCACTCCTATTGCATCCCATAATCTTAATAACCGTCCCATAGTTTTTTCAGATCAAAACATTGTTAGTATTGAAATAGAAGGCCGCTCAGATAATTTTCTTGCAACTCTTGACTCTCGCTCCGAAACTATAGATAATACTTACAAGCTAACAATTAAAAAAGCATCATTTGATATAAAAATTATACGTTTAAGTAACCAAAACTTTACCAATACGTTAAGAAATAAGCTAATGTGGGGACTGGACAAGAGAAATTAGAACAAAGTATTGAAAATATAGTCAATAGTTCAAAATAATTGTACGCATAATCAGAAATTTTGATTTTAAATTTTTTTTTACTATAATTGATGTTGTTATATTGCGTTAGGTTATGAGGAAATTATCCATAATATTAGTCATCATATTTTTTATCATTGACTTTACAAACGCTCAACCTTGGAAAAGAAAGAGATGGGAAGCTATTGGAATAATAGGGGTTTCAAATTTCTTAGGCGAACTTGGAGGAACGGATGACATTGGTGGTGAGGGAATGGCTGGATTTAGAGATATAGAGTTCAAAACAACCCGGCATGCCATAGGAATTGGTATGCAATATAGAATGGGTGAACAGTTTTATTCAAAAATAAATTTGATTCATGGCAAAGTAGCCGGAAATGATAATCTAACTAATGAGCCATTTAGAAGATGGAGAAATCTTCATTTTCGATCACCAATAGTCGAATTATCCTATAATGTTATGTTCACAATAAATAAGGAACAGGGGGGACATCGTTATAAGCTAAAAGGAGTAAGAGGGCGAAAGTCCTTGCAAATGAACACCTATTTCTTTGTAGGAATAGGAGGTATTTGGTTCAACCCAAAAGCAAAGTATGAGGGAAAATGGGTTGCATTAAGAAAATTGGGAACTGAAGGGCAAGGGTTGCCACAAATTACTTTTCCTGATATAAAAGAACCAATAAGTCCTTCTAAGAAATATTCTCCAGTTACACTTGTGATTCCTATAGGTCTTGGTTTTAGAAGACAAATTAACAGGCAACTCAATATGGCAATAGAATATGGCATAAGAAAAACATTCACAGATTATCTCGATGATGTTAGCACTGTTTACTACGATCCATTTCTTATGAGTGATATGGCAGCCGATTTATCAATAGGAGCAAATGAATTTAAGGATTTATCGTTGGATCCAAATGCTTCCATACAATCTGTTACAGATCCGCATTTTTCATATACTACTTCTCCCGGCCAAAGAAGAGGTGATCCTGATGATAAAGATGTGTACATGTTCTTTGTGCTGACATTTAACTATGTGATGAAAGACAGTAGAAGTTTCTGGCCTAAATTCTAAATTCATTTATTCATAATATTTTAGTTCTTTTGCACGTTTATATTTAGATATAAAGCATAAAACTTGTGCGAAATTCAATTAATATATTTCTTGTCTTAATAACTATGCCCATGATTGGGTTATCACAAATATGGGATATTGGTATATGGGGAGGTATCAGCAATTATCAAGGGGAAATAAATCCTGATTTTAATATGAAATTCGTGAAGCCTGCTTATGGTGCCTTAATCAGATATAATTTTAACCCAATAATATCAGTTAGGGGGAATTTCTCAAAAGGCAGTATTGGTGCAAGTGATTCGGAATTTAAAGGATGGCAACAACAGCGTAACCTTAGTTTCCAATCAAAAATTACTGAACTTTCCGGATTATTCGAGTTTAATTTTAAACCATTCATAACAGGAGATCCTAAATACAATTTTACAACATATCTATTTACAGGATTTTCTGTATTTAGTTTTAAACCTCAAACAACTTACAACGGTTCCGTTACAAATCTCCAGGGGTTTGGCACAGAAGGCCAAGGCAGTGAATATTATCCTAATAGGAATAAGTATTTCCTATATAACTTTGCTATTCCAATAGGTGGTGGCATAAAAGTTAGTCTTTCTAATCATATTTCATTTGGACTAGAAATTGGAGCGAGAAGAACATTTACCGATTATCTTGATGATGTTAGTACAACTTATCCTAATAGTGAATTGATTGGTCAAAAAGCAGATGGAAGTACATACGTGAAGCGGAGTCGGATACGGAGAAGGCAAATCAGTTGTTTGAGAAACTTAAAGAAGAATATTGGGAGATCAAGGGGAGATCAACTAAGGCCAAATACTCCAATACCGCTGATCTTGAATATGGGGCA
>JAESTI010000429.1 GCA_016763665.1 Bacteroidia bacterium
ATGGCATTTCGCCATAACCTGCCATGATCACTTGTTTGGCCAATGGAGTGGGATCTATTGCGTAGGCTGCTTCAGCTAGTCTGAAAGCTAGCGTTGGGTCCTTTTCTAATTCCATGTAGGCTCTTGTGGCTATCATGTTGGCTTTGGCGGTTCTTAGTATCTCAGTTTTGAGTGTTTCGGAATTATAGTAGGCTATACTTACTACGATTAGTAGTAATGTGATTGTTATGGTAGCTATCTGTGCAAGTATCTTTTTTCTGTTGACATTTTGTTTGCTCTTTTTGAGATAGTCTTTTATTTCCTGAAAGTGCTGTTCTGCTTTTTCTTCTTTGTTCTCTTGTTCCTGTGCTTCTTTTTCACTGTCCCACATGTAGCGCTTTAACCAGATCTTCGGGTCTGCTTTTTGGGGTTTGAACCATTCTTCATTGTAATAACTCAAAGAGCCTACACTCATCAAATAGCTCTTCTGGTTATTGTTGTTCTTCCACTTGTCTAATTGGCTTCTAAATTCTCTGTACATCTGTACACTGGCATGTTCCTCCCAGCTCCAGTCTGATAGTCTTTGCCAGTTTCTTATTAAGGCTTCATGGGTAATGTCTAATACTGTGTCTTTGGTGATTGTATCTTGTTCAGATTTAAATGGCCTTATTAGCGTGTTACCCTGTTCTCTGAACTGGTCTATTGTCTCTGCTACTTGTTCTGTTGAGTAATTCTCTGCTAACATCTCTGTTATTTCTTGCAGGGTCATTAGGTTTCTGATAGCTCTGTTGTCATCTATCTTGGTGAGGCATTTGAAAGTGGTTTCTATGATACCACCTCCCCTAGCCCCTCCTCCTAAAGGAGGGGAACTGATCTTATTGTTATTTTGATGGCTTTCGAATAGTTCATCTGCATGTATATTCAAGACATTGTGTAGGCTGGGGTTGGTGTAATAGCTTTGTTTTTGTTTAGATTGTTGGTTGAACCATTCTGTAAAGATGGATTGGTCTTCTTTGGGGAGATCTTCTTTCTTCATCCCTCCTACCATTGCATAATGGATCAGGTCCATCTCTTCTTTTCCTTTATCTGCTGCATGCCATATTCTTAACAGGCAGTGTTGTAATACGGGCAGTACGTCTCTTCCTCCTCTTATATCATTTAGCAGTCTTTGGATGAGGCGTTCTGTAATAGAGTTACCACTTAGCATTGCTGGTTCTTCTATTACTTGTATTATATCTCTTCTTCTTAGTCTGGTGAGGTAGAACTGGCTTTCTACTATTTGTTCAGGAAAACCATTTAATGCAGAGCATTGGCCCAGGTAGTCTGAACGCATTGTACAGACAATGTAAATAGGAAGATTTTCCTCTCTTGCTATTCTTACTGTTTCAAGCAAGAGGTTGATCATGATCTGGGTAGAATCGGTTGCTGTTGAGGTTTCTCTATTGAAGTTCTCTACATTGGTGAAAAACTCTTCAAATTGATCTACTATGATAAGTAGATTAGTTGCTCTTTTTCTTTTAGCTTTTTTTTCTTCTTCTGGAAGAGATTGGTAATCTTCTGATTCTGTGTTGAGATAGAGTTCAGAGTTCTTGTATTCATCTACTAGGGCTGAATAACCTAGCTTGAGATTCTTACTTAGGGTCTCTTCTTCTATTTGAAAGTGCGGAAATAGTACTTTTGCCAAGTTATCCAATGGTGAGCGCTCAGGACGAAAGCTGGTGATTGTCCACTGATTGAAGGTGCTTTTGAAAAACCCTGCTCTGCAGTTGGGAATAAGACCTGCAAAGACAAGGGAGGATTTTCCGTCTCCAGAAGCTCCGGTGACCAATAGGAATTTGTGCTCCTGAATTTTTTCTATTACTTCTTCTACCTGGCCCTCCCTACCCTTGAAGTACAGCGACTCCTGCTCGTTAAAACTCCGTAAGCCCGGATAGGGACATGCCACGGATTGCTCAGGTACTACTGTTTCAACAGATTTAACTTCCGGTTCCAAGATTAGGATTGCTTACGAATAACGAATATGTACGATTGTGCTAATACACTAAACACAATTCTATCAATCGCTACTCAAAAACAATATAGGGAATTTCAAGGGAAATTGTAAATCTGGAAGGGTTAACCCAAGATTTACTTAAGGATTACTTCCGTTGCTCCTAATCCAAATTCTACAACTGAAGCATCCTGATATGATTCAACATGTGGATTTTCTTTAAGGATCTTGCCTACTTCCTTTTTTAAGATACCATTCCCTACTCCATGAACAAATACAATCCTGTCTAATTGATAAACAATAGCATTATCCAAACACATTTGGCAATGATCTTTTTGATAAGTTAAAATTGAGGTAGAGTCCATACTATCATGATCATCTACCAAATTTTCTATATGAAGATCAATAACACTTTCAGGACGAGGAACACCCAAATTTTCTGAGGGTAACATTAAATATGTGCTTAAGCTACTACACTTTGATTATTAAGAATAGTGGATTCGGTAGCTTTGAGGATTTCGAATGCTCTTTCTGTAGTTGTAGATTCTGCATAAGTACGAAGCACCGGTTCAGTACCTGAAGGGCGAATCATTACCCATTCATCATTTGCAAAATGAAATTTAAACCCATCCATATCCTCTACTCTCTGAATTTCATAGTCTCCAAATGACTTATAAACGCCACTGTTACAATTATCTATAATCGCCAATTTTAATTCTTCATTAATATGAAGGTCGCTACGCTCTACCTTAAACTCACCAACCACATCATAAACTTCCTGAATTAATTCGCGCAACGTCTTTCCTGTAACCGCCATAAATTCCCAAATTACCAATCCTATCCAAATACCATCTCTCTCAGGAATATGACTACTAATCGCTATACCACCTGATTCTTCACCACCCATCAACACATTTTCTTCAGGCTTGCTCATGTATTCACAAATATATTTAAACCCAATCTTGGTTATAATATGCTCCAAGCCATATGCTTGACACATTTTAGCAATTTTCTGGGTACAAGAAAAAGTAGTGATCACTTTACCAGACTGCTCTTTATACTTGTATAAATAATGAATCAACAATAAAATAATGTGGTGTGAATCAATAAAATTACCTTGATCATCATACATTCCAATTCTGTCTGCATCACCATCAGTTGCTAAACCGCTTGCTAGATTTTCCGTTCCCTTTATCAAATCAGAAAATTCCCCAAGATTTCTATGGATAGGTTCTGGTGCTTGCCCCTTAAATGTAGGCAAGTGTTCACATCTTACCATTTTTAAATCTGGCAACAAATTTTTGATGACATTCTGACCGGCACCATACATTGCATCATAAGCAAAACTAGATGAAGAACCCCTTATCTTATCCATAGCAAAATTGTCTTCTATATGTTGACAATACTTTTTTTCTAGTTCTACGTACTCAAAAAGCCCTTGAGACTTCATTTCATCCAATGACAATGAATTTTCAACAAGTTCATTTGGAATTCTACTTTCTACATCATCAATCATTCCCATAAGAGCGGGGCCACCAAAATGTGCTTTAATTTTATAACCATTATAATCAGGTGGATTATGACTTGCAGTAATTACCACACCCGCAGATGCACTGTGATTTACAATTCCTAAGGAAACCATAGGTGTGGAAACAAAGCCTTCGGCATAAAAAACTTTAATGCCATTTGCACCCATAACACCAGCCGTTGCACCAGCAAATAATTTCCCTCCAAACCTACAATCATATCCTAACACAATTGAAGGGTTTTCATAATTATCATTTAACCAATCTGCAGTTGCCTTTGCGACTCTTTTAACATTATCAACTGTAAATGATTGAGCGATAATCGCTCTCCATCCATCAGTTCCAAATTTAATAGTATCCATTCAGCTTAGATTTGAATAATTTTGAATTAACTAGATTGCTAAATTACGAAAAGTCCTATTAATAATAGGCTACATACTCTGTTAACCTGTCCCAATGATAGTCTTTCAGGGCTTGAAAGTACTTGGCCGACTCTCTTCTTTTTATATCAGACCTGTTGATCTTATCAATATTAAAGGTGAATTTTTTTCGATTCACAAATTCTCCTATTACTTGATTGTTGATTACAATTCCCCAATTTTGCATTGTCTGCAAGGATACTCCGTTTAATGCGACCTTATCATTGATCCATAAAATAAATACATCTGTGTTACATTCAATATTTCCAAATTCATCCTTTTTCCAATATTCTTCAACTTGCACTTTGGTGACCTTAAAATCAATATTCTTCTCAATGTGACTTATAACATTGCTTCCACCCGAGTTATAAAACACTTCCAGGTTATTGAGTAAATACATTCTAATCGAATCAAGAAATGCCCGAGAATTATCAGAACGCACATCAATACTATCCACAGTCAGTTTAGCAGGTTTAATAGTATAGGTAATCAATTTTTCCTGTATCACTTCTTTAGGATCTAATTCACTATAAGTATATTTCTTACCATAAAATGCTTCACTCTTTATTCTATTAGACTGTATCACATCCGTTACTTTTAGATTCCCAAACTGGACCATGTTATAATCAAATTTTCTGTTTCTGAGAATATCAAAGAAAGAAGCATTTACAAAACCATTGGCATTAACCGGAATGAGGTTGTTGTTTAATGCAGCTCTCAACTCTTCAAATTCAACAAAGCCGTATGATATTTTTTCTCCATTTCTGTTCCTGTTGATAAAATAGAACCCTAAAGGCTGAATTTTTATAGATTTTGCAGAAGTACTCCATAGCTCCAATAGAAACAAATCATCACAATGAGTAAAATAAGTTTGAGAACTCTTTTCAATTTGGCCTAAGGTTTCAGAGCTTAGTTGTATCTCCTTATTTGGAGAATCCCAGAGCTTGACATTACCTCCCATGATTTGAGCATAAACTAATGGAGGCAAATGCTCTACAAGGTTTGTACCGAGAGTATCATGTTGCAAGCTCTTCTTAAGATGTAACAGACATTTCACATTCTTATAAGAGTGCGCGTTGAATGATACTACTAGCAATATTAATCCAATGAAGTACCTCATATACAATGCAAATTTATTGAATTCTTTAATTCTCAAAATATCCAGTTATTCACAACAGAATGTATACTACAATATTTCTATCTTTGCATCAACAATTCTAAACAGATGTACATCATAAAAATCAAAGGAAAAGTTAAAATTCCAGATTACATTCAAATTCGCGATGATGCGTTTACATTGCTTGCCTATTTTCGAGCAGACCGCCCCGAAAAGGCGCTGACTAAATTAGGTCTTGAGGAGAGAATCACTCAAATTGCAGGGCTTATTAGTGAAATGCCTTATGGTAAACTGCAAAAACTTGATTCTTAATGGAGAATGAATTGATCATATCATTAGAAGACGTAAACATTTATCAGCAAAAGAGTTTGATCCTAACAAATGTTAGCCTCGAGATCAATAAAGGAGAATTTGTATACCTGATCGGTAAAACTGGAACAGGAAAGAGTAGTTTGTTGAAAACTTTATATGGAGATCTCCACATTACTCAGGGAAAAGGTAGTGTTGTTGGATTTGACCTATTGAATCTTAAAAACAGGAAAGTCCCTTATTTGAGACGAAAACTTGGAATTATTTTTCAAGATTTTCAGCTTTTAACTGATAGAACCGTGCAGGATAACTTAATTTTCGTGATGAAAGCAACAGGCTGGAAAGATAATATCAAGATAGAAAGCCGTATTATGGAAGTATTGAGTTTGGTTGGATTAAAAACAAAAGGGTTCAAAATGCCTCACGAGCTTTCCGGTGGTGAACAACAGCGTGTAGTTATTGCCAGGGCACTTTTAAATGAACCAGAATTAATTTTAGCAGATGAGCCAACAGGAAATCTTGATCCCGAAGCATCTGCAGGAATTATTAAACTTTTACTTGATATTAGTAAATCAGGA
>JAESTI010000045.1 GCA_016763665.1 Bacteroidia bacterium
TACATATAATAAAGCTATTCCTCCCAATCGGTAAAAAAGTGATATTACATATTTAAAAACCGGTTCTGAGTTATTCTTTTTACTTGCTAAAGTCTCAAAGAGTACACGAGATACACTTATTGAAATTAGAGCTAATGGTGCATAGGCTATTTGTTTCGTTAAATTGACATAACCGGTAATTTCTTCTGAGTAGAAACTATTGATGAAAAAATAAGGGATCATTAAACTACCTGTATCCATTAAGGCAGGTATTATATTGTATTTAGGAAAGTCACTATAACGGATAAGGTTTTCTTTGATCTTTGCTATGCTGATCTGCCTTAGTGTGAATTGGGTATTGAACATTTGTATTGTACCAACAATATTGATTGCTACTTTAGCAAGAATATCAGCAATAATTAAGCCCCCTGAAATATTAAACCAACCCAATGATATACCTCCACTGGCATATGTCCCGGATTGAGCAAATTTATTTGAGGAAGACTTTTTAAACGCCTTTTTCCTTATCAACCAGTTATTTATCGACTTATAGGTGCCGATCATAAAAATGGGTATTGGCATTAAGAGTATCCAATCGGCTAATTTTGGGCTGTTTAACAAATTCGCTATGTAGGTGTTTGAAAAGTAAAAGAAAATGAAAAGTCCTATACTTGAAATAAATGCAATTAAAACAGATCCTAATACAATATGGATTGAGTCGTCATCGCTTTTGGGAAGCATAACAGCCAATTCGTATCTTCCTGAAATTGCAATAGATGCAATTCCTGTTATGCCTAAATACAATGCAAATACTCCAAAATCTTCAGGAGTGAAAAGACGGGTTAGAATAGGGTAGGCTGCAATTGCTAATAATTGAGCTAATGTAGTTCCTGTAAGTAAAGTAAAAATATTTTTAGTGAACTCTGAAGTGGGAAATAATCGTTTGATCATCAATAAACAGTACTATTAACTTAAATCACTCAAAAATATGGATAATTCATTTATGTTTATGCTTTTGTTAATAAACAAGGTTATGTTTATATCATTAAGATGTAATAATTGCATTTGTACAATTAAATTATTTGCTTTGCAGAGGTTATATGTTAACGTTTAATGACTGATGATAATATGTCGGGTGCTAGTTCAGAGAATGCTATAAGTTTGGCAGAATTAATATCTGTTTTTAAGAAAAGATTTAAACCGATTATTTTTATCTTTTCACTTGCTATAATCTCTTCCTGCGTTTACCATTTTTACACCCGTCAATATTACTCTTCTGATTTTATAATTTTGCCAAGGTTGATCAATCCAAATCAGGCAAGTTTATTACTTGACGATTTTGCAGTTCTTGCAGGAAATGATAATAGTAAAGAGTTTCATCGCATAAATAATGTAAGTGCAGATGATTTAAGCCAGCTAAAATCTATTAAATCCTTTATTATAGATGAAAAGTCATTAAAAATTACTGTTAATACCTATGATCCAAAGTCCATTCCCGCTATTGCAAAAGGAATTGTTTCTTTCTTAAATAATAATAGCTACATAAAAAACATAAATACTTTGGAAAAGAATAAACTGGAAAAGGTATTAGAAGCGATTAAAATAGAGATTAAAGAGCTTGAAGGATTAAAAAATCCTATCAAAAACCTTATCATTAATCCACAATCTACAGGTATTGGAGTTATGCATCCTCATGGTGTTTCCGTTAGTATTATTAACCTGAAAGAAAAGGAATTCAAAATTCTTAAGGATCTTAGCCTATTAACAGGTTTTGATGTCCTTAAGGAACCTGTAACTCCAATTAATCCGAAAGGTCCAAATCTTATCAAGAATTTATTGTTGGCTTCGTTACTTTCTTTGGTTGTAGGAATTTTTGTAGCTATAATCTTAGAATTGAGTGCAACTGCTCAAACAGATAAAGCTTAGAAATATTCATAATTCACGTTTTCCTTTTTGAAGAAAGTCACTACTTCTATTTTATTGATTTTCCCGATATGTACCTTATTGGTATTAATATGGGGTTTGAACAAAGGATTTGATTTTACGGATGAATCCTATTATTTATTGGGCTATGATTTCCCAATGGAAAACAATACTTCCAGATTTTTCCAACCTGTCACCTCACTATTATTTGGATGGCTAGATCCCGGAATACTTGGGTATCGAATTGTCCGGTTGGTTCTTACTTTGCTTGCTTCTCTGGTCTTTGCTAAGGGTTTTTGGAGATGGTGTTGTGCAACAAACCGAAATGTCAATTTCCTCACGATATTAGCCATAACAACTTCTGGTTCATTATTAAGTTATTCATTATTTCCAGTTTCCTTATCATATAATAGCTGGACATTAATTAACATGCTTTTAATTTCAGGTTTTATTTTTAGCTGGATTAGCCTAATTAAAGCCAAGTCATCTCCAAACAAAAAGTCGGGGATACTACTACTATTTGTAGGATTAATAATCGGACTACAGTTCTTTGTTAAATTCAGTGCTGCAGGAGCTTACTTGTTTTCAATAATTGCACTAATTATTATAATTCAAAAAAATGATGGAATAAAGTGGAGTAGAATTCTGACAAGTATTCTGACATTATTTGGTGGAATATTTTTATTTATGATAATCTATTTCACAACTGTAGAATCCATTTTTATTTGGAAAGAAAAGTTTATTACTGCTATTAAATATACTCCTGCCGGATACGAACTGGATTTCTTATTTGAAAAGTATAAAAAGACACTTGATCACTCGTTTACCAAAGGTGTTAGGAATATCAAGGAAGTGCCCATTATCTTGTTTCTACTATTTACTATAGGTAGAATGATTGGGTTCTTTAGACCTATCGGAAGGACTATATACAACGTTCTTTTTACAGGGATCATGCTATACATGCTTTATTACGCGTATGACAACTTCTTGTTTATGAGCGGTATGGCAAAAATGCGTAACGCGTTCAGTATCTATCTTTTAATATTGATTTGTACGTTATGTATTGTCTTAGCAATTACAACTGCAAAGGACATTAAACTGAACATAACCAATCCAGCCAATAGAGAGAATATTGTTATTTACTTATTCTTATTTTTTCTACCCCTGTGTGGGTCTATAGGAACTAGTAGCATATTGCCAATTAACATTATTCAGTACTTATATCCTTGGTTTTTACTAATATTATTAATCAGTTGCTGGGTCTCTAAGAAATTGCAAAACAACTTTTACGTTAATGCTTTTGCTTTGATAATTGGGACTTTTGCCTTTACGCAAACCGTTCACGGTTATGTGTACTCACCCTATAGATTAAATTCGGATTTATTTCATCAAACTGAAGAAGTTCTTCAATTACCTAAATTAGAAGAGTTGAAGATAGAGACTCAAAGCAAGGACTTTATTTTGAGCATCAATAAAATTGTACAAGAAAAGACGAAATTTAGTGAAGGAGATCCAGTTATTGAAATTGTAGACTTGCCCGGAATCGTTTATTCACTAGGAGGTGTTAGCCCAGGGAATTCTTGGTATAACCCGAAATATCCCAATACAAATTGTTATTATTTAGGGGTGGCAAATATTAAAGCACTCAATAAAACATTACTTTTCTTCTATGCGGACGAAAGAATATCAGAAGGGTTTAAAAATTGTTTAAACGAGCAGGGCATTAATTATCCAAACGGATATAGTAAGATAGGGGAGGTAAAACATTTACACTCAGATAAAACAATAAATATTTATGCTCCTAAACA
>JAESTI010000046.1 GCA_016763665.1 Bacteroidia bacterium
AACAATTCTTTTGAATCTTCTCCAATTAATTGGGATGATGAACTAATATCAAAATTAAGTGCGCATCCTGATATAAAACATATCCAAAGCTATGCCACAAAGGCAGGTATCATTAAAACAGACAATGAAATTGAAGGTGTACTCTTAAAGGGAATAGGGAAAGATTTTGACTTTGATTTTTTTAAGCAAAATATGGTGGACGGAAAACTGATCAACCTTTCAGGGCAATCAAAGTCAAAGGATATAATGGTTTCCACTATAATTGCCTCAAAACTTAGCTTAAAGACCGGTGATAAACTATTGATGTATTTCATTCAAGATCCCCCAAGGGTGAGACCCTTTACCATTTCAGGAATTTATGAAACCGGTATGGAAGACTTTGATAAACTGTATGTTTTTGCAGATATAGCTCATATCCAAAAACTAAATAGCTGGGAAGACAACCAGATAGGTGGCTATGAGGTTTTGATCAATCAATATGAAAAAATTAAGGAAGTAGGAGACTTTGTATACGCAAATATAGGCCACACTTTGGATTCCAGAACTATTAAGGAAATATATCCACAAATATTCGATTGGCTGGCTTTGCAAGATACCAATGTCAACATCATTATTACACTTATGGTAATTGTATCTATAATTAATATGATAACGGCTCTTTTAATACTAATACTTGAACGAACGAACATGATAGGCACATTAAAATCTCTCGGTGCTAACAACTGGAGTATTCGGAAAATATTTATTTACAATTCAATGTATTTAATTGGTAAAGGATTGTTATGGGGTAACTTAATTGGAGTAGGGTTTTGCATCTTACAAAAGCAATTTGGCATTTTTACTTTACCGCAAGAATCTTATTACCTTTCTGTAGTTCCTATCAATTTAAATTTAAACTATTTATTACTGCTGAATTTAGGGACAATTATTATCTGTAGTATTATGATGGTCATACCTTCCTATTTGGTTTCCAGAATTACTCCTATAAGAGCAATTAGATTTAATTAGAGCCTCTCTATAATGTCCCCAAAAAGAGAAAAGAAAAATGTATTTTTTACGAACATACCCCTACACCCCTGTCAAAAGGGGAGTTATGGAATTTTTCTTTCCTCTTTTTTCCATTATAGGTGTATTTATGGACTGACACTAATTAGTTTATACTTTCTTGCCGGAATATAAAATCACATAAGGATATCTTTCATATCAGTTCTAACCTCACTATCTTTGCAACTCTTTAATTCATATGTGAGAATAGATTGAAACGAATGGAGTTAGCAAAAACTTACGACCCTACTAAAGTTGAGGATAAATGGAGTAAACACTGGTTAGAGCAAGGCTTTTTTAAGTCAACACCAGATGATAGAGAACCATTTACGATAGTGATTCCTCCGCCAAATGTTACTGGTGTACTTCACATGGGGCACATTTTGAACAACACTATTCAGGATATTTTGATAAGAAGGGCCCGAATGCAAGGGAAAAATGCTTGCTGGGTACCTGGAACAGATCACGCATCAATTGCCACTGAAGCGAAAGTGGTAAATAAGCTTAAAGAGGAAGGTATCAGTAAATCTGACTTAACGCGTGAAGAGTTTTTGAAACATGCCTGGGAATGGACTGATAAGCACGGTGGAATTATTCTTGAACAGTTAAAAAAGCTTGGTGCTTCTTGTGATTGGGATAGAACTCGATTTACCATGGAAGATGATCTATCTGATGCTGTACTTGAGGTATTCGTTGACCTATATAACAAAGGACTAATATACAAAGGTTCCCGAATGGTTAACTGGGATCCTAAAGCACTTACAGCCGTTTCGGATGAGGAAGTGAACCATAAAGAAGTTCAATCCAACCTTTACTATTTGAAATATCAAATTGAGGGAACAGATGATGAATGGCTAACAATTGCTACTACACGCCCTGAAACAATTTTGGGAGATACTGCAATCTGTATTAATCCAAATGATGACAGGTTCAAACATTTGCATGATAAAAAAGCATTGGTTCCACTTATCAACAGGTCCATTCCAATTATTCTGGATGATTATGTAGATATGGAATTTGGAACAGGTTGTTTAAAAGTTACTCCTGCTCATGATGCAAATGACTATGAATTGGGTAAAAAGCATAATCTGGAAACTATAGATATTTTCAATGATAACGGAACTTTAAATAAAAACGCCCAGCTATACATCGGTCAAGATAGATTTGAAGTGCGAGATGTAATTGTGAAAGATCTGGAAAAAAATAATCACGTTGAGAAAATTGAGGATTACGTTAATAAAGTAGGTTACTCCGAAAGAACTGATGTGGTAATAGAGCCAAGGATGTCAGATCAATGGTTTTTGAACATGGCTGAACTGGGTAAACCGGCTCTTGAAAATGTAATGAATGACAACATTCAATTCCATCCCAAAAAATTCAAGAATACCTATAAACATTGGATGGAAAACATCAGGGATTGGTGCATTTCACGTCAATTGTGGTGGGGGCATAGAATTCCTGCATGGTATTGTAAAAGTGAAGAGTGTAGAGATATAGTTATGGTTCAAATTGAAAAGCCATCAAAATGTACTAACTGCAACCATTCAGATAAAATTCATCAGGATGAAGATGTTCTTGATACATGGTTCTCCTCATGGTTATGGCCTATTTCTGTTTTTGATGGTTTCAAAGATCCTGACAATGAAGATATTAAGTACTACTACCCTACCAATGACCTTGTTACTGCTCCTGAGATTTTGTTTTTCTGGGTGGCAAGGATGATCATGGCAGGATATGAATATAGAAAGGAACTCCCTTTTAAAAATGTTTACCTGACAGGTATTGTAAGAGACCAGCAAAGGCGTAAAATGTCCAAATCTCTTGGAAACTCACCAGAACCATTGGACTTGATTGTTAAGTATGGAGCTGATGGAATTAGAACAGGAATGCTTTTCTGCTCTCCCGCAGGAAATGATCTTCTTTTTGATGAGTCCTTATGCGAGCAAGGAAGAAACTTTTCCAATAAAATATGGAATGCATTCCGGCTAATTAAAAGTTGGGAAGTTAAGGAGGGAGAGAACAGCGACAATGATGCAGCTTTAAATTGGTTTGATGCCAAGTTGAACGAAACCATTGAAACCATTGAAGATCATTACTCAAAATTCAGAATGTCAGATGCTCTAATGAGTGTTTACAGATTACTTTGGGATGATTTCTGTTCATGGTATTTAGAAATGATCAAACCTGCATATCAACAACCAATTGATCAAAATACTTATGATAAAACAATAGCATTTTTTGAAAAGCTGATGAAGTTACTTCATCCTTTAATGCCTTTTATTACTGAAGAGATTTGGCATTTGATCAAGGAAAGAGAAGATACTGATTGCATTACCGTTTCAAGTTATCCTCAAATTGAAAAATATGACAAACAGATCATATCCAAATGTGATGGCATACTTAAGACGATTACAGGCATAAGAGGAATCAGGAAAGAGAACAATATTCAAAATAAAGAAGCCATTAACGTTTCTGTAAATACAAGTACTCCTGAACTTTATGAATTATTTGGCGGCATCATCAAGAAATTGGCAAACATTGACCAATTAACCATGATAGATAGTAAAGTAGATGGGGCTTTAAGTTTTGCTGTTGGTAGTGATGAAATTTTTGTAGAATTAGAGGGGAAAATTGATGTGGAAGCAGAAGTAAGCAAACTCACTAAAGAACTTGAACATGCAAAAGGATTTCTGAAGTCAGTTGATGCCAAGCTATCCAATCAAGGATTTGTAAGTAATGCCAGTGCAGAGGTTGTGGATCGTGAAAAACAAAAGAAAGCTGACGCTGAATCCAAAATTAAAGTATTGGAAGATAACCTGGCCAATTTGATGGCTATGGAGAAGTGATCAATCGTCATTGCGAACGCAGTGAAGCAATCTCCTGCGATTAATCAAAGTAGGAGATCACTTTCCCGAAGTATAATCGGGACAAGCTGTTCCTCGTGATGACGTATATTTTAAATTATTCAATCATCATGAAATACTTACTAACCCTTCTATTTACAACTCTTATAACATTACCACTTCAAGCACAA
>JAESTI010000047.1 GCA_016763665.1 Bacteroidia bacterium
TGATCTTTAGATTCTAACTTTGCCTTTTTACTAAATTGAGATAATTCTTTTTCTGTATCATACCAACCGTAATTACAGTAAATAGTATTTTCATCGCTTATTATCTTGGTAGGGCCATAAAAGTATGCGATCTTGGTAAGTGTGTGATATCTAAGCGTATCACAGTAGATGGTATAGTTCTCATTAACCAGCTTCACGCTGTCCTTAAAAAAAAGGGTTTTTGATTGAGAAAAGTAATAGCCTTTTATACTTGTCAGGTTATTTTCCGGATCTTTTATTTTTCCTCCCAAGGTATAATATGCCATTTTAGATTCCATATTATAATCAAGACGATCTGTTTTTAAAATCATGATCTTGTCTGTCATCTTCACATTATGGTGCAGCTCTGCCAATTTTGAATTTCCATTGTACTTTAGCAGGTCTGCATAAATATCAAGTGAGTCTCCTTGTTCAATATGTACATTACTAAATGCATCTATAGTATTATTAGGATACAAGTAAGCACTATCACAGTATAGATAAACGGAATCATGTTTAAAGATCACTTCCCCTATAAGCCGCCTCATTTTTCCACCTTGTAGCTCATCATATTCCAGGGTGTTGGAATTTATTATTTGAATTTTAGTGACCTTTTGGGCAAACAAAGGTTGAGCAGTGATCCAAATAAATAGGAGAGAGGCAATATGTAGTTTAATATTGCGATTCAAAAGCATCGTTCAAGTTTAATACTCGAATAGGTTAAACGTAAATTTTGAGAATTATTACGGTGAAATTAACAGAAAGTTATCCGATTATGCATTTACCGTACTAAGAGTACTATCTCTTCGTAAGATCTGCGTTCTATCCGGCCCTGTTGAAAGCATAGTAACAGGTACTTCAAGTTCCTTTTCAATAAATTTAATATAGTCTTCTAAAGGTTCAGGCAAATCGTTTCCTGAAATTACATCTGAAATATCCTGATTCCAACCTGGAATATTCTTAAAGCTCGGTTTGAAGTTTGTTAAAGTACCATTACTGAATGAAATAATATCCTTCTTTTGATCTTCAGAGCAGTATTCTACACAGGCTTCAATATTCTCAAATGCATTCAACACATCAACTTTAGTCATTATTAATTCTGTTACATCATTTAGCATGATTGCATATTTTAATGCTGGAAGATCAATCCAGCCACATCTTCTTGGTCGCCCGGTTGTAGAGCCAAATTCATTGCCTGCCTTTCTTAATTGTTCTCCTACATCATCCAATAATTCTGTTGGAAAAGGCCCACTCCCTACTCTGGTGCAATAGGCTTTAAAAATTCCATAAACTCTGCCAATCTTACTAGGTGCAATACCCAATCCAATGCATGCACCTGCGGTGATTGTGTTTGAAGATGTTACATAAGGGTAAGAACCAAAATCAATATCCAACAAGGAACCTTGAGCACCTTCTGCAAGTATTTTTTTGCCTTCTTTGATGTATTGGTTTAGTAATAATTCGCTATCAACAATATTTAATTCCTTAATGAATTCTATTGCTTCAAACCATTCCTTTTCATTTATTTCGCTTTTGTCTCCATGAAATTCAGCAATTTTTAGGTGGTACTCTTTTAATGTGTCGTATTTTTCCTGAAAATCAGTATTAAAAACATCACCAATTCTGATTCCAGTTCTCCCAATTTTATCTTTATATGTTGGACCGATACCTCTTAATGTTGATCCTATTTTTTTATCTCCTTTTGATTTTTCAGTAACTGCATCTAGTAACTTATGAGTTGGTAGTATCAGCTGTGCCTTATTTGATATAAGCAGATTTTTACGAGGGTTGGCGTTAAGATTTTCTAAGTCCTCAATTTCTTTTTTGAGAGTAATTGGATCGATGACAACCCCATTACCAACTATATTAATGATATTTTCATGAAATATTCCAGAAGGAATTGTATGCAGCACATGTTTTAGTCCGTTAAATTCCAATGTATGACCTGCATTTGGGCCACCCTGAAATCGAGCGATCACATCATACTTTGGACATAATACGTCAACTATTTTTCCTTTTCCTTCATCTCCCCATTGGAGACCAAGTAATACATCTACACCCATTTATTTTTTAAGAATTTAATTGGTTTATGGCTTAAACAGTATTGGTCAGTTGTTTTTCAGCATCCTCAATATTTTCAGCGAAATTGAAAACAGAGTTTAGCTTAGTTATTATTAACAGTTGTTTAATCTTTTCGGATACGTTAGTGATATAAGTTTCACCATTTGCTTTTCTTGATTTGGTAAGAATTGTTATTAGTACACCTAAGCCACTACTATTCAAATTTTCTAGTTTTGAAAGATCAATTATAAAAAAAGAAATTTTATTGCTGATCAACTCATCAACTTCATCTAAAAGTCCCTTATTTTCATATTCATTGATTAGGTTGCCCTCCAGATTGATTATTATTATTTTGTTTTTATTTTCAATTGTGTACTTCATCTGTTTATTGATTCGTTAATTCGTGTATTGGTATTATATTAGTATCATTTATTGTTTTCCTTCTCAGTTAATTGAGCTGAGCCAGTGTTGTTATCATTAATTTGCCTGCTTTTTTGACAAGAACCACAAATGCCATACAAGTTCAAAGAGTGGTGTGTCACTGTAAAATTTAGAAGCTCTGCCATCATGGATTGTATCTGTTGGATGCGAGGATCGCAAAATTCAACAACTTTTCTGCAATCAACACAAATTATATGATCATGTTGTTTGAATCCATATGACTTTTCGTATTGAGCAAAATTCTTTCCAAATTGATGTTTTACAACCAAATCACATGCAAGCAGAAGGTCAATAGTATTGTAGACAGTCGCCCTGCTAACATGATAATTTTTGTTTTTCATTTCTACATACAAAGATTCAACATCAAAATGATCGTTTCTTGAATATATCTCTTCTAAAATAGCAAATCTTTCGGGAGTTTTTCTTTGCCCCTTTTCCTCTAAAAACAAAGAGAAAATGTTTTTTACTTCTTTATATGTATCTGGATTTAGTGTTGCCATTGGTTTGGCTGTATACTATGCGCTGTCAAAACAGGGTACAATATTACAAATAAATAATGACGAGGCAATTAACTTTATGCGTATTAATAGAAGGCCTATTCTAA
>JAESTI010000048.1 GCA_016763665.1 Bacteroidia bacterium
CCCTACTTGCTGTATCGGTTAAAGTAACTGACAATAAAGAGCCTGCTTCAACTACAATTAATATCGTGCTGTGTTTTCTGGGTCTGTTATTTTTGGCAGTTTTTCTTCATTTGTTTGCTGTTTATGAACTTACAAAAATACAAGGGATGTGGAGCAACCTCATTTTGGTGCTTATTTGTGGGATGTATGCGGGATTATTTGTATCCGTTCTAAAAGAAGTGGTTCCAGAATTTTTTAGTTCTCAGCTTTACGGATCTTCTCTACCATTTTCGTCTTTAGGCAATCTTTTAATTTTATCTATAATTATTTGCTGGCTCTCATGGTATTTGTATAAGGTTAAAAATGTTCTTGAGAATATCGATATTTCAAAAACTACCAACTTCACTATACTGCTGCTGATATTATTTCTACTTGGATGGTTTACCCAATGTACATATCAGGATATCAATTTTAATTCAAAAATTCCTTTTGATATTACAAATGTCCTTAGTTCGTCCATTTATACCCTCATTGGATTAACCGCTATGGGGCTATTACTTGCTACCATATTTTTCATTTCTGAGAACATTTCGTTGGTGGTTACTAATAAAGGGGTTTCAACACGTACTATTTTGGTAAATCTGTTGTTAGCCGGGCTTATATTTTTGACGATCATATTTTTAATTGGTAATGTAACTGTTGTCAACATTGGAACTCTTATTTGGTGCAACATTTTTTTGCTTACAATTCACTGGATTAAGTTAAAAGATAAAAAGGTCCGGTCATTTGCTGGTATTATGTTGCTGATCGGGATGGCTGCTTTTTTCTCAACAATTCTACATATTGAATATGTAAATACTAAAGATATTGGAGTAAGAAAAGCGTTAGCTCAAAATACCATATTTGATCGTGATCCTGTAATTGAGTATTTGCTGGATGAGGCCAGGCCAAAAATAGAAGCAGATGAAAGCATTAAACTCGCTGTTGTTGATCCAGATATAGATGTGGAAAAATTCAGAAATTATCTTCGTGGGAGCTATTTTGGTGGATACTTTAACAGGTACAGTTTTGAATTATTTTTATTTGATTCGATTGGCGATCCTGTTTTTGGAGACCCATCTTTCAGCTTAAGAAAGTTTGAAAATACTATTTTGTATGAAACAGATACTGTATTAAATGAGCATCTTCATCATCTTTTTGATGCCTCGGGAAAGATCAAATATTCTTTAAAAATTCCTTTGGTTGAAGGGAATCAACAACTTGGACATCTTTTTATTGAGGCGAAATCTAAACTGTTTCAAGGCAAACCAAGTTTTAATGATGTACTATTATCTGGCAATATTCCATATAAAAAGATCCTTGAAAATTATTCATATGCGATATATAAATATTGCAAATTAGCCTACCAGCATGGGGAATATTCCTATAGCGTTTTACCAAATGATGTATACAGCGAACCGGGATCCTTCCAAATACTAAGCTCAAATGGATTTAGCCACCTGGTATATAATGTAAATGATAATACACTTATCGCAATTAGCAAAAAGGATATACCTTATTGGAAAATTTTGTTTACTACTTTCAGTTATTTGTTCACACTTTATTCTGTACTGGTATTAATATTTTATTTACCAAGAATTTTTAAGCCCTTAATACAACATCAATCTAAGTTTTATCTTGCTTTTACTGAACGGATCCAATTGACAGTGTTGACTATTATGGTTGGCCTCTTGTTTGTAATAGGGCTGGTTACAATACTTAATATATATGAGGAATATAATTCTTATCACGAACAGCGATTGAAGAGAAAAACAAAGGCTATTTATGCAGGGTTTGAATATGAAACTGGCTTTGATCAAAAGGGGAAGGTAGTTGGGAGCAATCAACTATCTTCTTTATTAAAAAAACTTTCTTCTATTCATTCGCTGGATATCAATTTATTCAACCATAAAGGTGAATTGATCAATGCTTCCCAAAGCAAGATCTATGAAAATGGTATTATAACTCCTCAGATGAATCCGGTTGTTCTATATGAGTTAAGAGACAATCAGGAGTCATATCATGTTGCTCAGGAAAAGGTTGGAAACTTGAATTATCTTTCTGCTTATTTACCAATTCGAGATGAACTGAATGAGGTAGTAGCATATTTAAATATGCCGTATTTTAGAAATGAAGATGATTTAAAGAAGGATATATCTGCGTTCCTAATAACTCTTATCAATGTTTATGCTTTTCTTTTCGTGATTATTGGATTTGTTTCTCTTATCATTACAAGACAAGTTGTTGCCCCCCTTATTATTATTGGACAAAAATTTAAGGAAACAAAGCTTGGCAAAAGTAATGAACCAATTGAATGGACCCGGAACGATGAGATTGGAGAACTTGTTAAAGAGTATAACAAGATGGTGTACAAATTGGAAGAGAGTGCGCAGTTATTAGCAAAATCTGAACGAGAAAGTGCCTGGAGGGAAATGGCCAAACAAATTGCTCACGAGATCAAAAATCCATTGACTCCGATGAAATTGAGTGTGCAGCACATGCAAAGGTCATGGGATGATAAATCTCCCGAAATAGATAAGAAATTCAAAAAGTTTACCAATACACTCATTCAGCAAATAGATAATTTAACAACTATTGCTACTGCATTTTCATCATTTGCCAAAATGCCAACTCCACAAAATAAAAAAATAAATGTTGAAGAAATATTACAATCGGCTATGGGCCTGTATAGTGAAACTGCTAATATTCAAATGAATTATGAAAACATCAATGTTACAGAACCATTAATTTTTGGAGATAAGGAGCAAGTATTAAGAGTTTTTAATAATCTGTTGAATAATGCGGTGCAAGCAATCCCTGATGAAATTGATGGGAAAGTGGATATTCAATTAAGATCTGAAAATGGCCAGGTGATTGTTCAAATAAAGGATGATGGAGTTGGTATTAAAGAAGATCAAAAAGAAAAAATATTTGTTCCCAATTTCACAACCAAAAGTTCCGGAACAGGACTTGGCTTATCAATGGTTAAAAATATTGTAGAAAATGCCGGTGGAAAGGTGTGGTTTGAATCAAAAGAAAGGGAAGGAGCCATATTTTATGTTTCCTTCCCTGAATTATAGATAATTTGGTGACTAATATTTTAATGCATTTTAGGAATTTCCTTACTGTAATCTAAAGGAACTGCCTTGCTTGCTTTATCAGTATCTAAAATAATTAGTGTTTGCATTTGGCTGATCTCCTCAACCATGCTTAACTTATTTAGTACGAACCTTTGATAAGCCTCAATATCTTTAACCATAATTTTGAGAATGAAATCAAATCCGCCTGTTACATGACAACATTCAATAACTTCATCTATTTCATGCATTTTGGATACAAAATCCTTAATTACTGAACTTTTATGGTGTGATAATCGAATCAGTGTGAAAGCCTTTATACCTAAGTTAAGCTTCTTTTCATCAACTGTTGCATGATAACTTTTTATGTAGCCACCTTGTTCCAGTTTTTTAACCCTTTCTAGTGTTGGCGCTGGGGATAATCCAATTTCTGTAGATAATTGCAAGTTGGTGATCCTGCCATTTTCCTGCAATATCTTTAAGATTTTAAGATCGATCCTATCAAGTGTATGTGCACCCATTTTGCTAGTAATTTAAAAATTTAACAAAAATTGTTATTCTCAAAAGTTTAGAGCAGTCCAAAATAGATATAAAAAATTTAATTTCCAAAAGAATATATTTTTAAAAAAAAATTCTTTCAAATTCACATTAACACAATATATTATATAATTTGATCTGAATACAGGGATTTAATGGTTTTAAAGCCAAAGTGCATTTGACCAAAGGCTTTATGTTCGTATATTTGAGTATGTAATAACCAATTTTAATTCACAAAATATGTTAGTTATGAAAAAAATTACTGTTTTATTTTCTCTCATATTTATTATGATTTCGAGTATTTCTTTTGCCCAGGAAGCAGAGATCAACAATGTTAGAAAAAAAGAATTTCGAGGAGTTAGAGCTATCATTAATGAGCAAACGAAAGAATCACAAGGCTACTATATTTTTTATGTAGATGAAAAAGCCGAAGAAAAGGGTATGATTAAGTTTATACTAGAGATATATGACCTTGATTTGAAATTATTGAAGAAAACACCAATTACTATTACCAAGCGATCAGTAATTGATGGAAGTGTGTTTAATGGCAAGAATTTTTTCTTTCTTTTCAATGATACATGGAAGAAAAAAATAACCTATGTAGTAACTGATATTAACGGTGAGATAATAAAGGAAAAGGTCGTTGAGATAGAAAAAAGAGCTACAACTACAGCAGATGTTTATCCTGCCAACGATGCATTTTATATTGTTAAACCTTTTAAACAAAAGAAATTAGGATATTCCATTACAAAAATTGATAAAGACCTAAAAGAAATTTGGACTGTTTCTAATACGCCTGATAAAGGTTTGTTATCAATTGAAGCTGTTGAAGCAGGAAGTGACAGACTCATTTTGATCGAACTTAAAAGGCCATCATTAATATCTAAAAAAGCGTATGCTAAAATCATGTGCTTAGATGATAAAACGGGTAAACAGTTATATGAGTATCCATTATTTGATGGTGAAGCTACAGGTATTCCGTCTGCATTTTTAATTGATAAAAATGGCAATGTAATTACCGGAGGAATGTATTTTAAAGGTGAAAAGTGGAAGTCAGTAAACTCAAACGGAATATTTTTCTTAAAACTTGGCCCGGATGGAAAAAAGCTAGTATATAAAAAGGTGGATTGGGATGAGGGAATACAAGAACTCTTAAAATCGTCTAAGAACAAATTAGTAATTGGGAGTAAACCTAAAGTATTCTTCCATGATATCGTTCAGGCTGGAGATGGAGGCTATCAGATAATATCTGAAACTTTTCAAAAAACCATGCCTGCTATTAGTAGTCGTTTGGGGGACATTATTTCCGGACGATATATTGGAAATATTAATGCAAAAAACGATCAAGGGAAATTTGTGAAACCACTTCGATTTGTGATCATGGATTTTATTATTTTCAATTATAATAAGGATGGTGAGATATCTAATCTTAACAAAATTGCTAAAGATGAAACCAAAATATCAATTTATCCTCCATATGATAGTATGCCGGGATTAAAATTGGCGAAGGCTGTTAAGGAATTTGGGTACTTTGACTATGCTTTCACAACCAAAGTTCCGGGAAATGATCAGGAAGTAATGGTGTCAAGAAACATGAGTATTGGCAATCCATATATTGGAGTTACTTCCATTGAGCAGGGTAAGGATGCGGCTACTACAAAAATTCCTATAAAGAGAAAGACTGCCAAACAGGCAAATAGTAAAGAGAAAGATTTCGTAGGTGTAGTTAAATCAAAACCAGGATATATTTGCGTATTTTATTATGCTAAAAAGGAGCAAACTGTTCATCTTTATTTGGACAAAATAAAACTTTAACAACTGTTTTAAAGTATAAAAAGGGATTGGGCGATCAATCCCTTTTCTTTATGAGCAAAATAGCAGCCATCTTATTGATGTTTTCAGCGATAAATTTATTTTACATGGAAATCCTTTCCGCTTCATTATTTTAAGGTTACCTCTTTTTGACACCCAATTCCATTTGACCATACTTTATATCTTTGTACATTTGAAATATAACTTAGAAACTTTATAGCCAAAGTTTTCCTGTCTAAAACATAAATAATATATTTAATGAAGAGATTAAATATTAGTAAGAAAGGAGTATTTATTATAGCGGTCACATTATTATATAATAGCTTGCAATGTGTTCAGGCGGTCAATCTTGAACATCTAAAAGAGCTTAAGGAAAAATATATATATGTAATTCTCTATGATGAAGTAGAAGAAATTATTAAAAAGGTAGAAAAAAAAGAGGGTAAAGTAGCTGTTGAAGATTATAGAATTCGAGTAAAGAAATTTAATCATTTAATAGAATCAAGTTTAAAAACACATTGGCCTAACCCTGACCAGTTAGAATTTATAAATTTCACAAACTATC
>JAESTI010000049.1 GCA_016763665.1 Bacteroidia bacterium
ACATGGATACAGTTATTATTTCCAACGATTGTGTTTGGCCCGGAAATACTGATGATGATATCATAACTAATTATAAAGATTTACTTCCAATCGGGTTGGCATATGGTGCTTCAGGCTTAGTACGAGTAGATCAAACTACAAACTGGGATGGGAAATTGGCATTGAATTGGGCTGATACTCTTTCTAATGGCGTCAACTACAAACATGCTGATTGTAATGGAGATGGCATTATTGATTTAAACGATATTCCATCAATAATAGATAATTATGGTTTTTCAAATGGTAAATCTTCGAAATGGTCATCATATAATGCAGCCAATCCTGATCTGTATTTTGAATTGAGCAAAGATACCATTGGACCAGGTGATACAGTTGTTGCTAAGATAAAATTAGGAAGAAGTGGCCAGCAGGCTCAAGAAATTTATGGTATTGCTTTTAGGATAAGTTTTAATGCTTCTTTTATAGACAGTGGTTCATTAAGTATGGATTTTAACAACTCATGGTTGGGTATACGTGATACCAATATGGTGGTGCTTACCAGCAGTGATTATAATAACGGTTTTATGGATGTGGCGCTTACCAGAATTGATCACATGCCAAAAGATGGAGATGGCGAGTTAGGTGCATTGACCTTTGTAACTATAGATAATCTTTCAGGAGGAATTTTCGAACTTGATTTTGAGGAAACCACCATTATCGATACTGCTGCGACATTGATACCTCATAATCCGTTACCTGATTCTACCTTAGTTATCAACGGAATAGCTGACTTATTACTGGTAGGTAAGAATGTTGAGATATATCCAAACCCTGCAACTGATAATATTCACATTGATGCAGGAAATCTGAAAGTGCAGGTTGTGAAATTGTATGATATTCTAGGTTCTTTGGTATTGAAACAAGAGTTTAGCAAACTTCAATATATTGATATCAATACAAGCAATATTCCTGTAGGAGTTTACATCCTGACCTTAGAAACTAATAAGGGTACTGTTACCAGAAGAGTTGATATAGTTAAATAGTGTATTAGCTGATAGCTTATAGCCAATAGCTAACAAGCTATAGACTAATTTATTTCTTTCCAAATCAACTCATACTCAAATCCTCTGGATAGCCCGAAATCAAGTAGCTTTTTCTTTCTCTTAGTTGGATCTTGCTCTTTTAACAATGCTGCTTTTCTTGAGAGGATATGACTTAAAATTTTCAAATATTCTTCTTGATCTATATGGTTTAATCCTTGTTCAATTAAATTATCTGGAATTTGCTTTTGCCAAAGATGTTGCTTGATCTTTAATTTTCCCCATCGTTTAATCAAAAATTTATCGTGTGCGTATGCCTTTGCATAACGCTGCTCGTTGATAAAACCTTGTTTTTCTAATTCCGGAATTACTCTTTCAATTATTGATAATTCGTAACCGTATTTCGTTAGTTTTTCTCTAATATCTTTAATGCAAACTTCTCTTTTTAAACAAGCGTTTTGCGCAAGCAGAAGACATTTTTTGTATTGATTCTCATCTCTTGACATTAATTGGCTACTTTCGCGTTAACTATAAAAATGATCTAAATATCGTTATAATCTTCCTTGAAAAACACTAAGGCGCTTACATTATTACTATGCGGCAATGCAGTTTTGCAGTTTAGTCAGGGGATATGCATGATCGCCATCCCGTGGTATTATACTGATATCTTAAAACAACCATCAGCATTTGGAGTTATGTATGCCATCGCTACAGTTGCCACTATTTTTTGGAATCCATTGGCAGGTACTTTAATTGACCGATATCCAAGAAAGCGTATTTTTATGATGGTTGCTTTTTTTACCGGTTTAACATTACTCTTATCTTCTTTGGTAGGATATCAAAGCGGATCAATTCCTTCTTTTTTTATTGTGCTGGTATTTACGGCAACCCTCTTCAATTTTAACATTCATTATCCAAATTTATATGCCTTTGCTCAGGAGATCACGCAAAAGGGAGATTATAAAAGAGTGAATACATATCTGGAAATTCAAGGACAGATAACCTTGATGATTGCTGGCGCGATGGCTGCATTGTTAGTAGCTGGTGTTGATGATGGCATTTTAAAATTCTTAGGAATAACGGTTCAATTGCTTTTTTCAATTGAAGCATGGAGTTTGCAAAAAATATTTATGCTAAATGCAATAACTTATTTCCTTGCGGTTATTGTTGTGTCATTTATAAAATATGTTCCGGCAGAGCAAAGGCAAATAGAAATGGGTAGTATTCTTAAAAGATTTAAAACAGGGATCAGTTTTTTAAGGCAAAATCCAATGCTCTTTGTTTTTGGCAATGCATCGTATTCAATTTTTGTTACGGTTTTAATTGGAGTAATATTTATATTTCCGATGTATGTGAGTCATCATTTAAATGCGAATGCACAGGTTTATGCTTCCTCGGAAATATTTTTTGCATTTGGAGCGGTGTTGGCAGGAGTGAGTATGCAATGGCTTTTCAAAAAAATTAATACAGTAAAGTCCATAATTATAATGATGTTTGTTACCGCTTTTATTTTCTGGTTGGGATATTTTACCAGATCTGTATTTATTTTCTATATGATCTGTTTATTGTTAGGATTAAGCAATGCAGGTACAAGAATATTACGAGTAACATATTTATTCAATCATATTACCAATGATATTATTGGAAGATCAAACAGTGTATTTGCAGTAATTAATATAATTTTGAGGAGTATTTTTCTGATAATATTTTCAATTCCGTTTATTACGGATGGTAATAATGTAGTATATGCTATGTTGATGTTAGGTTGCTTTGCATTTATATCAGGATCAGTGTTGGTTATTTATTACGGGAAGATGGAGAAGAATTAATGAACAATGCTAATCTGCTAATTCTACGAATGATACCAATATTAGACTAATACACGAATGGATAATAGCCAATAGCTTATAGCCAATAGTTTATATGAATAGACAATACGCGAATTAACGAATAGAACAATGAAACAATAGAACAATTGAACAATCCCCGAATTGAAAAATATACGAATACACGATTATACGAATCACCGAATTTACTAATACACGAATATTAATGAGTTCAGCTAAATATACCATATCAGTAATTGAAGATGTTGTCGAGGGATCGGTTCTTACAAAGTTGAATTCTGAAATGATGATTGACGATATACTGATTGACAGTAGAAAAGCATATAATACTAAAAGTTCTCTTTTCTTTGCTTTGGTTGGAGAAAGAAACAACGGACATCATTATTTGAAAGATGTATACAGATCGGGAGTGAGGAACTTTATAGTTAGCGAAGAAATAAATGTTGATGAATTCCCGAATGCGAATTTTATAAAGGTTTCCAATTGCGTAACCGCGCTGCAAAAGCTCTGTGCCCATCACAGAAAAAACTTTAATATCCCAATTATTGGGATTACCGGCAGTAATGGAAAAACCATAGTTAAAGAGTGGTTGTATCAACTTTTACTTCATGATTATAAAATTGTAAGAAGTCCCAAAAGCTATAATTCACAAGTTGGTGTGCCATTGTCGGTATGGAACATTAACGATGAACATGATCTTGGTGTTTTTGAAGCTGGTATTTCGCAAAGCGAAGAAATGCAAAACCTGGAGCAGGTAATAGTACCTACCCTTGGAGTATTAACTAATATTGGGGATGCACATGATGAGGGATTTGATAGTAGATCTGAAAAAATTCAGGAAAAGCTAAAGCTGTTTGAGAATTGTGAAACTGTTGTGTATTGTATTGATGATCTGGATGAGAAGCCAGAATTTAAAAATGCATTTACCTGGTCAAAAAATGAAGATGCGGACATCAAAGTGAATGAAATAAAAAAGTCGCAAACAACAACTACAATAACGGCGACACATAAGACTGCGGATATTAATATTGATGTTCCCTTTTCTGATGATGCTTCTATTGACAATGCCATCACTTGCTGGGCAGTGATGTTGCAAATGAATGTTGCTCAGGAGATCATTAAGGAAAGAATTAGAAATCTTTCTCCGGTGGCAATGCGGTTGCAGTTGAATTCTGGAATTAACGGTTGTACGATTATCAATGATAGCTATAATTCAGATTTGGGATCATTAAATATTGCTCTTGATCTACTAAGCCAACAAAATCAACACAGCAAAAAAACGGTCATACTATCCGATATTCTTCAAACCGGATTAGATGAACAGCAATTATATACTTCAGTTCAGGAACTTCTAACTCAAAAGGGAGTAGATAGGTTAATAGGTATAGGGAATTCCATTTGTCAAAACTATCAATGTTTTGGGATCGAAAAGAAGATCTATTTGGATACTGAATCTTTCTTGAAGGAGTTTAACTCATTTGATTTTAACAATGAAGCCATACTATTAAAAGGCTCACGAAAATTTAAGTTTGAAAAAACTGGTCATTTGCTTCAACAGAAAGATCACCAAACTGTACTTGAAATAAACCTAAATGCCATTACACATAACCTGAATTATTACAGATCAAAATTAAAGCCTTCCACAAAGATCATGGCAATGGTCAAAGCTTTTTCTTATGGAAGCGGGAGTTATGAGGTGGCCAATTTACTGCAATACCACAAGGTAGATTATTTGGCTGTAGCTTATGCTGATGAAGGAGTAGCATTGAGAAAATCTGGAATCACAATGCCTATTATGGTAATGAATCCTGAATCTCAAAGTTTTAATGCCATTATAAAATACAAGCTAGAACCGGAAATTTACAGCATTGAATTATTGAAAAGTTTTGTAACAAGTTTAACAGAATCCTTTAATAGGCAAGATTCAAATAAATTTCCAATTCATATTAAACTGGAAACGGGAATGCACCGGTTGGGTTTTTCTATGGATGAATTGGATGAGTTATTGGGATTTTTAGTTGATAATGATCAAGTGGAAGTTATATCGGTATTTTCCCATTTAGCAGCAAGTGATGAAAGTGAGGATGATGAGTTTACAAAGCAACAGATTGGAAGTCTTAACACTTCTTGTGAAAAATTATCAAAAGGATTAGAATATTCTTTCCTAAAACATATTTTAAATTCTGCAGGAATTATTCGATTTCCCGATGCCCAGATGGATATGGTGCGGTTAGGAATTGGTTTGTATGGAATTGATAGCCTGCCTGCAGGACAGGCAGGTTCAGCTAAAGTTCAAAATGAATTGCAACAAGTAAGCACATTCAAAGCAACTATTTCCCAAATTAAAGAGGTAAAAGAAGGGGAGAGTGTTGGTTATAATCGAAAATTAAAAGTAGATCATCCAATGAAAATAGGCACTGTGGGAGTTGGATATGCTGACGGGCTTAATAGAAAATTAGGAAATGGAAACTATCAATTGCTGGTGAAGGGAAAAAAAGCACTAATTGTTGGGAATATTTGTATGGATATGTGTATGATAGATGTAACGGATATGGATGTGAATGAAGGGGATGAGGTTTTAATATTTGGAGAATCCTTGCCAATTAACGAAATGGCAAAAGCGCTTGATACCATACCTTATGAAATTCTAACTTCAGTTTCTCAAAGAGTGAAAAGGGTTTATTATCAGGAGTAAATATTCTTAATTCGTATCAATTTTTGGTCAGACTGAGTTTATCGAAGTCCTTACCGTCCATATTTCGAAAAACTCAATATGACCTCCTACTTTGAATTATTTATCCCAATTATTCACAAAAGCATACAAATTAAACCCATCTCTATTTATTGAATTCTCAAGGGATTCCTTTAAAGTACTCCTATCAACATCTTTCATTCGATTATTTTGAATGAGTTTATATGCCTTTTCGGTAAATAGATGAATCGAGTTGTCTTTTTTATCTATTGATTTTTGATGATTGGCAATTTGCTCCAACAATCCTTCAATTCCTGAACTCTGAGTGGCAATAGCTTTCACTACTGATGGCTTCCAGGAGTCACCAGATTTATCTTTCAAGAAATTATGCAAGTTTTTAACAAAAGCATCTGCACCATCTCTGTCAGCTTTGTTAACAACAAAAATATCAGCGATCTCCATGATGCCTGATTTAAGTGTCTGTATTTCATCACCGGATTCTGGAACCAAAACAAGAACGGTGGTATCTGCTAAACCAATAATTTCAATTTCAGATTGGCCTACTCCAACGGTTTCAACGATCACCTGATCAAATCCTGCTGATTTCATGACATCAACAACTTCAATGGTTTTAGCTGATAAGCCACCCAATGAACCCCTGGTTGCTAAAGACCTGATAAAAATATGTTCATCATTAAAATGCTCACCCATTCTAACTCTATCACCAAGCAGTGAGCCTAAATTGAAAGGCGAAGTAGGATCAATAGCAATTACACCTACTTTTTTGCCATCTTTTGATAGTTGAGCCAGAATGCCATTAACCAATGTACTTTTACCT
>JAESTI010000407.1 GCA_016763665.1 Bacteroidia bacterium
AAAACGTTTATACCTAACCTACTGGATGAGGAAAAAGTTGATGGTAATGATACCGAAAAACATTTGCGCATAAAGTTGAATATTTCACTTGGGCAAAAATTATTAGATGAGTCCGGAAGCAGTAATTTAGCCGATAATGAAGCATTTTTGGAGTTTTTCAAAGGATTCCATATAACATCAACTTCTGAATTTGCTTCGGGATATGGTGTAGTGTTATATTTTGATTTGGAATCATCGGCTTCTAAGCTCACCTTATATTATAGTAATGATTCGGTAAACAATAGTTTTGATTTTGTGATAAATGATAAAAGTGCAAGATTTAATCATTTTGAGCATGATTATTCCTTGACAGTTGTAGATGATCAATTATCAGATTCTACTTTAGGTGGTAATAACTTGTATGTACAGGCTACTTCCGGTGTGAAAACTAAATTATTAATACCGGATTTGACAAACACTTATAAGAATGATAATATAGCTTTTAACAAAGCTGAATTAATCATAGAAATAGAGGAAGGTTCAAATACTGATTATGAGGAGTTAAGCTCCATAGTTTTGGTAAGTATTGGTGAAGATGGAGTAAAGACGGCAACTATTGCTGTTGCAGGTTACGATTCTAATGATAAAAATTATATATTTAATATAACAAACTATATTCAGAATTATATTCAGGATGATTTTGTTGATTACGGTTTTTATCTCTTAGCCGGTGGTGGATCTACCTTAGCAAATAGATCAGTTTTAAAAGGAGATAAAGACATAAAACTAAATTTGATTTTTACCGAATTAAATTAATTTTGCCACGAATTACTAACTCAAAACAGAGAATCATATGTGTGGAATTGTTGGATATATAGGTCATAGAGAAGCAGGTGAAATTTTGATTAAAGGCCTTCAACGTCTTGAGTATAGGGGCTATGATAGTGCTGGTATTGCAATTCTTGATGGAGATCTAAAAGTTTACAAGAAAGCTGGGAAACTTAATGAACTAATAGAACACATTGAAGGGAAAGACCAACAAGGTAAAGTTGGAATTGGCCATACGCGTTGGGCCACACATGGTGCTCCTAATGATAGTAATGCCCATCCGCATTTATCTGAATCAAAAGATCTTGCAATTATTCATAATGGAATCATAGAGAATTGTGATTCATTGCGTGAAGAACTAGTCCAAAGAGGTCATACTTTTCACAGTGAAACAGACACTGAAGTATTGATCCATTTAATTGAAGACATCCAAAAGAATATGGAAGTTGCACTTCCGGAAGCTGTTAGAATTGCATTGACACAAGTAATTGGTGCCTATGCAATAACCATCATTTCTAAAAATCATCCAAACAAATTAATTGCTGCACGTAAAGGAAGTCCTTTAGTGATTGGAATAGGTGAGAATGAATATTTTATTGCTTCTGATGCAAGCCCAATAGTGGAGTATACCAAGAATGTGATTTACTTAAACGATGATGAAATTGCTGTTATTAAAGATGGTAAATTGGTTGTTAAGACTATTGAGAATCAGATAATGACTCCATATATCCAGGAATTAGAAATTCATCTTGAAATGATTGAAAAGGGTGGATATGACCACTTTATGTTAAAGGAGATCTACGAACAACCACATTCTATTAAAGATAGTATGAGGGGAAGGTTGAGTGTAAAAAGAAATGAAATACAACTTGGTGGAATTAGGGATTTTGAAGATACATTACTTAACGCAAAGCGAATTACAATAGTAGCATGTGGTACATCCTGGCATGCAGGGTTGGTTGGGGAATATCTATTCGAAGAATATGCAAGAATACCTGTCGAAGTAGAATATGCTTCAGAGTTTAGATATAGAAATCCAGTAATCGATAAAGATGATGTAGTTATTGCAATATCTCAGTCAGGAGAAACAGCGGATACCCTTGCTGCTTTAGAATTGGCTAGAGAAAAAGGAGCGAAACTTTTTGGTATATGCAATGTAGTGGGTTCCTCAATCCCTAGAATTACCGATGCTGGAATTTATACCCATGCAGGCCCTGAAATTGGAGTGGCTTCAACCAAAGCCTTTACGGCACAGGTTACTATATTAACTATGATGGCTTTAATGTTAGCTCAAAAGAAAAAAAATATCACCGATGAAAAGTTTAATACGCTGATAAAAGAATTGAAGAATATTCCGAAAAAAGTTGAGCAAGCTCTAGAGACTAATGATGAGATTAAGCTAATATCAGAACTTTTTAAAGATGCAAATAACTTCTTGTATTTAGGCAGAGGATATCATTTTCCTGTAGCTTTAGAAGGGGCCTTAAAACTAAAAGAAATTTCATACATCCATGCAGAAGGTTATCCAGCGGCAGAAATGAAGCATGGTCCAATAGCATTGATAGATGAAGCTATGCCTGTAGTATTTATTGCTACACAAAACTCATCGTATGAGAAGATTGTAAGCAACATTCAGGAAGTTAAAGCGCGAAAAGGTCGAGTTATTGCGATAGTTTCCGAAGGTGATAAAACGGTAAAAGATTTAGCTGAGTTTGTAATTGAAATTCCACATACATATGAAATGTTTGCTCCACTTTTAGCCATTATCCCGCTTCAGTTGCTTTCTTATCACATTGCAGTAATGAGGGGTTGTGATGTTGACCAACCGAGAAATTTAGCAAAATCTGTTACGGTGGAATAGCTCAAACCATTAAATTACACCCTCTCACATCACTGGTATCAAATCTTCCTAATACTTCAAAATTTCCATTTTTGTGACATTTGCCAAGGTCCTGACTTGCAATAAATGAGCAGGAATATACATTTGCAAGATCAATAATGTTAATTCCTCCAGTTGCATTGTCTTCCAATAGTATTTGAGGGTCATTCAAATCTCTTGTTAATATTTTCATCCAGGGAGGACAATTATATATTCCGTTTTCTTGTGAATAAGCTTGAGATAAAATCTCGGTCATTCCATACTCCGAATGTACTTGATCAATTCCAAACCCAGATTTTAGGACACTATGAAGTTCATTTCGAGTTATCTCATTTCTGCGACCTTTCATTCCTCCGGTTTCCATAACTATTAATGATTCCTTATCCTGTAAATCTCTTAGTTGAGTGTCACATTTTTCTACCAGATCCAGCAATGCGTATGAAACTCCAATTAGCATTTTTTTCTTATTAGATAAAGTTGTGGTCAGAGTATCGAGTAGAGATTCATGGTCATCTAAGAAAAAATCACATTGAGGGTTGTTGGATTTCTCCATAAATTTTCTGACCATGTGAATCAAAGAAGAGTTTTGTTGTTCGAGGTAAGATGGCAGCAAACCTAAGATGATAAACTCTTCCAGGTCTCCATAAAAATATTCAAAGCTCCTGATGCAACTTTTATGGTATACTTCTTCGTCTATTATGTAATGTTTGCTTGTGTTAGCAGAAGTTGTTCCGCTACTATGAAA
>JAESTI010000050.1 GCA_016763665.1 Bacteroidia bacterium
GAGGCTGCGTCACAGTTAATTCCATCTACCGAGTATTCTATGATGCAATAATTCAGAGAACAAAGTGAATCAACGCTACTATCTCTGAATTTTATTCCATACCAATCACCAACATTCGGGGATGAAAGATTTGACGAAAAGGTAATATTGCTATCTACTGTTCCATCAGCAATTAAAATACCATCAATATATAAATATTGACTCGCATCAAAATCAACTGTAACACCTGGTTCAATAGTTAGAGCTACACCACTATTAACCAAAATATTTGCAGTGACTATATAAGGGCTATTAGCCACTGTCCAGGTAGTATTAGTAGTAATAATTCCGCTTACATTAGTTTGTGCAATAGCAGTTGTACCTGCAAACAGAATTGATAAACATAAACAAATAATTGTTCGTTTCATGAGTTAAAATTTAGAGTGTATATGGGTTTGGGGAAATTTAAAGATGCAAATGTAGTGAATTTTTGCTTTTGAGAATTATTTAATTTACTAAGAATAGCTTTATCAAAAGGAAGTAAGAGTGCTTCAAATCAGTGCAAAAACTAAACCCGCACACCGAAGACACAAATATCATCTATCTGGTCCTCATTGTTAGCATTTCTCCATGATTCTATCGTTTCATCAAGAACATTTTTTTGTTCTTGCATTGGCTTCTCATTAATGCTAAGAAGTAATTTTTTAACCTGGTTATAAGTAAACTTTTTTCCCCTTTTTCCACCAAACTGGTCAGCATATCCATCTGAAAAGATGTACAAGGTATCTCCGGTTTGTAATTGTATTTCATGATTTGTAAATGGCTGGTCTTTCCCTTCTTCATAACCTATGGGTTGTCTATCTGCTTTGATCTCTGCTAAATCATTTTCAAATATTTTCACTTTAGCATTTTCAGCCAGATCTGAATTTACAATGTCTTTCCTGAGAAGGTAAAAAGGATTGTGAGCGCCGGAAAATTCTAATTTGTTGGTGTCTATATGCCATACACAGAGCGCTATATCCATGCCATCTCTTGATTCTCCTTTTTTTCCGGTTTGACTTAAAGCTTTTATGATACTGGATTTTAATTCATCTAGTATTGAAGCTGCATTCTCTATGCCTTTTTCTATTACAATTTCATTGAGTAAAGCATTTCCAATCATACTCATAAATGCACCCGGCACCCCGTGACCGGTACAATCGGCTGCTATCCAGATCACTTTATTGCTCTTTGTTTTATACGCCCAATAAAAATCTCCGCTCACTATATCTTTAGGTTTGAAAACGACAAAGTGTGCCGATAATATTTCATCCAAAAAAGTATCAGCTGGTAATATGGCGCTTTGTATTTCCTTGGCGTAGCGTATGCTATCTGTGATGTCTTTATTTTTTTCATCCACCAACTGTTTTTGTTTTTCTATGATCTTATTTTGTTTTCGGATATAACGAAACCGGTTGAACAGTATCAATGAAAATACCAATACCAGGATCAACCCACCAATTACCGAATAAAGAGTAATCCTTTGTTTATTGATGTCACTTTGTTGTTTATCTAATTGTAGTTTTTGAATTTCTATTTGTTTTTCTTTTTTTTCGCTTTCATACAATTCTTGCATTTCTGCAATTTGCCTATTGCTTTGTTCATTAATAATGGAATCCTTTATACCAGAATACAATTCGTGGTAATCGTATGCTTCTTTGTATTTATTTTGTCTGTAATAAACACTAGCAAGGTTTTGATAAGCATATTTTATTTCATTCTTAGCGCCAATTTCTTTTGCAATAGCCAGGCTTTTTTGATCGTATTCTACCGCCCTTTCATACTTGCTTCTGACTTCATCCTTGCTTCGCCGCAGTTTTTCCAGGGCCTCAGCATGATCAGAGTACAATTGTCCAATATTACCCAAACTACTTGCAATCCCTTTTTTGTCTCCTAATAGCTCTCTTATTTCAAGGGACTTTGCGAGATAATCCAGGGATTTGAGATAATTGTCTTGCTTTGCATAAATAATCCCGATGTTATTTAAACTAACTGCAATCCCTTCGTTGTCTTTTATTTCTTTTCTGATCTTTAATGATTGCTCGTAATATTCAATCGCTTCTATATATTTGTTCTGTTTCTCATAAACAACTCCGATATTATTCATGTTACTTGCTATCCCTCTTTTGTTGCCAAATTCTTTTTCCAATTTTAATGCCTTTATAAAAAAGTTTATTGTTTTTTCATAATTACCCTGGTAAAAATAAACGACCCCTATCCCATTCATGCTTGCAGCAATTCCTTTTTTATCCCCTATTTCCTCTCTTATTTTCAAGGCCTTAAGATAGAATTCCAACGCCTTTTCATAGTTGTCTTGATCTCTATGAATGATTCCAATATGATTAAAACTTTTCGCGATACCTTGTTTATATCCCAATTGTTCAGCTAATGATAATCCAAGATTTGCGTATTGCAGAGCTTTTTCAGGATCGGAGCTGATGAGCTGAAAACCGAGATCATTGATGATTTTCACCTTGTGCGTATCCTCACTTGCAGTTTGTAATTTTACCAGTAAGCTGTCAATTATACCCTGTTCCTGTGAATAAACATGAATGGATGTAACAATGCTAATTAACAGGAATAAAATAAGTTTTTTCATGTTTTTATACAGAGGGTAATACAGAAGCATGAACATTGGCATCAATCACTATCTTTTGCACTTGCACTTACTGCTCTCTTATCTGCATTTTATACTCCTTTTCAATTTGTGCAAATTTAATATTTATGGTTAACTAAACTAATTCAGGGATTATCACATTTACTAAGAATTTGAGTTCGATATAAATTCAATAATAAAATGTAGACAATCAATTGTTTATATGTTTGTCCCGTCCTGAAATAGGTTGACCACTCAAAGCAATCACATCCCTTCAGTATCCTTCTTATACCGCTCCATCTGTTCCCTGATCTTCTTCCTTTGTACTTTGATGGTACGTTTCTTGAGTTTCCCCCCAAAGAATTGATGTAATGGAAACATCAACCCTGCAATTCCCGCATTGAAAAGAAGTTTGTAGCCAGGAGCACCACCAGTGTATTGTTCTATGTGTGGATCTGCTAATACAAGCACAAACTCAAAGAGGATAAGGAATGAGATAAAGATAATTCCCTC
>JAESTI010000430.1 GCA_016763665.1 Bacteroidia bacterium
CATAAAATTAATTTAGGAATAAATCTTCCAATTTATAAAAAGGTGACTCTAAATACCCGAGCTAATTATGTTAGCACAAGACAACTTTATTTGAGAAACGCTTTAAGGGCAGAAAACAGGTTGTTAGATGGTTATATTCTGGTTAACTCCAATATCACATATGTTATAACTGAATATTGTAGGTTGGCATTTAAAATCAGAAATCTTCTAAATGAAAACTACTACCATCCGGGTGTACAGCAGGCAGATAGTGGAGATGATTTCACCAAAAGAAGCCTTGGTTTTAGAAACTCGCTAGTTCCTCAGCCAGGCAGAAGTTTTTGGGTCACTTTATCATTTATTTATTGACTCAAGTATCTGTAAGTTATTTCAAATTATTAGAAATGTAGATATTTTTAAAATTCACTTTATAATCACCCGTCAATTGGCGGATATCCAGGGTATCTATTTCGCTAACAAACAAGCGAAACTTCAGTTAATAAATAAATGGTTGTTTACTAAAAATAGTAAATATGCTCATTAAAGTTATTGTCCTTTTTCTTTTTCTTCAGTTAGGCAATGGGTATGATCGCCCTCAAGTAGTTGATGAGTATGATCTGAAGGCTGCCTATCTTTATAATTTCACCAATTATATTACATGGAATGATATGGATACCTCAAAAAAATTCATAATTGGGGTAATCGGAGACTCTCCTATTATAGAACCACTATTAGATATTGTTAATGAGCGATCTTATTACAACAAAGAGATCGTGATCAAGAAATATAATAAATATAATGAAATAGGCTATTGTCATATCCTTTTTATACCAGAATCTGAAAAAGAAAAACAAGAATATATTTTACAGGGAATTCAAAATAAAAATATGTTAACAATAGCGGAAACAAGAGGGGCAGCTACAAATGGTGTTTGTATAAATTTTTTCTTAAAAGATAATAAATTAAGGTTTGAAATAAACCTGGAAGCAGTTTATAAATCCAAGCTTAAAATAAGTTCGCAACTTTTGAAGCTCGGTGTATTAGTTGATAATTCATATTAACTCCTAAAAAGATGACATGGTTTAAGGACATTTCATTAAGAAAGAAATTAGTATTAATAACATCTACAATAACATTAATTGCTCTGATTCTAAGTAGCACAGCAATTGTTTTTAATGAGATAAAAGTTCTGCGTGAACTATGGATAGATGAACTTTCTTCGCTTACGCAAGTACTTGGAGACAATAGTATTTCTACCTTGGTTTTTAATGATAATGTTGAGGCAAACAAGATCCTTTCGTCATTGATCCATGAATCTGATATAGTAAATGCATATATTCTTGATGAACATGGAAACCTGTTTGCACAGTATAATAAAGCCGGATATGAGAAATATGCATTCTCAAAAATTAAGCCGGATTCTTATATAATTAATGAAGGCTTTATTATCATTTCCCATAATTTGGTTTTTAATGATAATAATATAGGCACTATTCTATTACGCTCAAATATGGAAAGAATAGAATCTGTAACCATGGATAATATAAAAGTCATTACACTAGTAATTTTTGCTGTAATAATCTTTACCTTTTTATTGTCTTCCTTTATGCAAAAGACTATTTCTAATCCAATTAAGAACTTAGCTGATTTTATGCAATCCATTTCAAAGACAACTGATTATTCTCAAAGAATCGAAACCACAAGAAGTGATGAAATAGGACACTTAACGAGTTCTTTCAATCATATGTTGCAGGAAATCCAAATCAAAGAGACTGCCCTTAAACACAGTGAGGAGAGATTTCGAAAAATAGTTGAATATTCTCCCAATCCGATCCTTATGTACAGAAATAGTAAAATTGTTTACATAAATCAGGCGGGAATAGATCTATTTAATGCCAATTCGGTAGATGACTTAATTGGCAAGAATGCATTGGACTTAGTTCATCCTGATTATCGCAATGTTGGTAACGAAAAACACCAATTATCCCAAAATGATGTTATTTCTCCAGTAACTGAAGAAAAATTTATCAAACTTGATGGGAAAGTGATCGATGTTGAAGTTACCAGATTTGTAGTCTACTATCAAGAAAAGCCATCAATAATAGCAATGGTCAAAGATATAACGAAACGTAAAATGTTAGCTAAACAACTTATCGCTGAAAAAAACAAAAGACTATTTGATATAATAGAAACACAAGAAGAGGAAAGACATCGAATTGCTACCGACCTACATGATGGTTTGGGGCAGACTTTAACAGCTATTTCTTTTAATATTGAAAACCTTAAAAATGACTTAGATACTAAAAAAGAAGTAAGGACAGAATTAGTTGAAGATTTGCAAATTCACATTACTACTGCCTTAAATGAAACAAAAAATATTTCTTATAATCTAATGCCCGTTATTCTTTATGATCTTGGTCTTGAACCTGCACTTAAATTATTATGTAGAAATATCGAAGGTAACAATAGTATAAAGGTAGAATTCATGTATGTTAACAATGAAAAATTTTCAAACAAAAGACTGAATACATGTTTGTACAGAATAACACAAGAAGCATTAAACAATATAGTTAAGCATTCAAATGCTAGCAAGGCAGAGATACATATTTTCAACTCGGAAAAAACCATATTTTTAGTAATTGAAGATAATGGAAATGGTTTTGATCCAAAAACTAAAGCTCAACCAGGGATGGGTATTAATAATATACACAATAGAGCAATTGCGCTAAATGGGAAGGTCAATATAAATTCTACAGTTGGTGTAGGGACAGAGATTATTGTTGAGATTCCAATGTCATAAATTGAAAAAAATAGTAAGACCAAATTATGAGTGATGGTATAAGTATTTTAATTGTAGATGATCATCACATAGTTCGATTAGGGATAAAGAATATGTTAAACCGAGCAAAGGGATTTAGAGTTGTTGGTGAAGCCGATAATGGGAATGATGCAATAAATAAGGTAGAAGAACTATTACCTGATGTGGTCATAATGGATATCGCAATGCCTTTGGCAACAGGAATAGAAGCTACGGTGAAAATTATAGAGAAGTGGCCAAAAACAAAGGTTTTGATTCTTACCATGTATGAAAATGAAGACTATGTTATACAAGTTTTTAACTCAGGTGCTTCTGGGTATATCTTAAAAAATGCTAAAATGCCAGAATTTATTAAAGCAATCCGCACAGTTGCTGAAGGGAATACTTATTATAGCATGGAGATCAGTAGTTTAATCGTAACAGGTTTTAATAAGGAACCTGATGAGCCTCACCCTGAATGTTCTTCCGATGATCTGCCTGCTCTTACCGAAAGGGAAAAAGAAATTGTTAAATTAATTGTTGAAGGCTTATCTAATAAAATGATTGCAGAAAAACTTTTTATAAGTGTTCAAACTGTTGAAACGCATAGGAAAAACTTTATGAGAAAAATAAAAGCTCATAATACCGCAGATATCATAAAGTTTGCCATTCATAGTGGTTTAGTAGTTTACTAATTATATTATAGACTTTGACCATCTGGCACAAACGTCCGCTTGTGTTTTTGCTACAAAGTATTTGTAGTATCTACTTGTTTATTTAAATAAAACAATTTCTAAAGGGTCTTTAGATTTACATATTTTAAAGGTAAATATAACACAAGAGGACGCTTGCGCTAGTTGATTACCTAGATTCATTATCTTACCAATAAAACATAGTGTGAGACCTTTGCACGGCAGATAGATGTTAACAGTCTAATTGTTAGCAACTTGTGATGAAAAACAGAAATATTTTCTGATATTGTGATATGATCAAAAAACAAGAAGATATGAGTTTTGTAACCGCTTACGTAGAAAAACGAACCAAAAAGAACACCTTTTTCAAGAACATCAATACACTAATTGATTGGGCTCCAATAGAGAAAGAAATCAATAAAGTGTATAAAAAAGGAGAAGATGTTGTTGGAAGAAAAGCCTACTCTGGGTTGTTATTGTTTAAAATGAGTTTGCTTCAGACCTGGTATAATTTATCCGATCCTGCAGTAGAGGAAATGGTAAACGATAGCTTATCAGCCAGCAAGTTTTGTGGCCTAAGTGTAGAAGATGATGTTCCAGACCATAGTGTTATCAGCCGTTTTCGAAAAGAGTTAACCGAGAAAAAAGCTTATGATCGATTGCTTAGGAAAATCAACAAACAACTCAAGAATCACGATATCATCGTAAAATCAGGTTCTGCCAAAATCGATGCTTCCATAACAGAAACACCTTTAAAACCCAAAGGAAAAACCACTTATGAGGTGGCTGTAGACCGGGATGAAGATAATCGTGAGGAAAAAGATAAAGACGATGAAGACAATCATCAGCAGTTGTTAAAGATCATAAAACCCGGAGTAGACACTGAAGGTAGATGGCTAAAAAAGGGAGGCAAGACAGTTTATGGTTATAAAAAACAAATAGCGGTAGATAAAAAAAGAATGGTATTGGGGGTGCATACCACAACGGCCAATGAGCATGATAGTAAAGGCCTTAAACCGTTGTTAAAAAAACTGGGCGAAAAAGAAATCCAAGACGGAGTCTTTACTGACAAAGGTTATAAAGTTCCTGACAATGATGAACTGCTAAAAGAAAAAGGAATCAAAAATCGTATTCAACATAAAGCATATCGTAATCGGCCATTAACCAAGTGGCAAATAAAATTCAATAAATTAATCAGCAAACAGCGGTATGTGGTAGAGCGAACTTTTGGAGGAATGAAACGCTGGTTTGGCGCTGGAATTGCTCGTTACCGTGGTAAAGCAAAAATGCATACCCAACACGTAATGGAAGCAATCGCCTACAATTTATTTAGAGCTCCGGGGATAATTGCGTCCAAACCAATAAAAACATAGGAATAAGGATATAAATCAGGTGAAATATCACCTGGAAAGTAAAAGTAAACCAAAACTCATTAGCTAAAAACTCTCAAAACTAAAAAAATCAAACCAACCTTCTAGGTTGCAAATTTTGCAAAGGTCTCCTTCAATGAATGAAAAAGTTGATTTTTCTATTTTTAGCTTTCTTTCTTTTTTTCTTATCTGTTCATACTTCTATTGCACAAGATAGGGACCTTGTTGATAGCCTTGAAGTGGCACTTCTTAATACAGAAGTTGATACAATCAAAGTAAGATTATTGGTGAAATTAGGCGTTGAATATGGAAAGTCAGATCCTGATAAACGATTAGAATATGGGTTAAAAGCTAAAGAATTAGCTGAAAAAACAGGTTACACATTTGGAGTTTTATATGCCTTTAAAATAATTGCTCAAGTTTATACTACTAAAGGAGAATTAGATAAAGCCATGGAAATTCATCAAGAAAGAATGAAAATTTCCAGACAATTAAACAAGACAGATGAAATTATTGGCAGCTATAACTCAATTGGCGAAAATTACAGACAGCGGGGTGAGTACCAACTAGCTCTTAAAAATTATTTACTGGGGTTAAAGTTATGTGATGAACTGAGTAGGGGCTCGAATTCTAAGAATAGACTAAAAACTCATAAGGGCTGGTTCTATAATAATATGGCTTTGGTGTATGGTACTCTTGGTAATCCTGAAAGAGCTCTGGAATTTCATGAAAAATCATTAGAAATTTCTAATAGCATGAATAATGACAGGGGGAAAGCTATAACGTATAACAATATGGCCATTATTTATTTGGAGAGAGGGGATCTTGAAATATCTAAGAATTATTTTATGCAAGCGGTACGTTTACAGGAAAAGCTTGGGAACAAAGAGCATATTGCATTGGCTTACGGAAACGCAGGAGAGATTTATACCGAACTAGGGAAATTGGATACTGCTATTTTTTACCAAAAAAAGTCTTTAAAAATGCGTGAAGAGCTGGGAGATAGGTCAGGCTTATTGTACTCCTTGGGTGGAATGGCATTAATTCATCAGAAAAAGGGCGAATTGCAGCAAGCTGTGTCTTACCTTGAGAAAAGTATTGAAATAGGGAGAGAAATAAACGCAAAAAAGGAACTCTATTTTGTTTTCGAAACAATGGCGGATGTTTATAAAGAAATGGGTGATTTTAAAAAATCAGTGGATTTTTTTGAAAAAAGTATTGTGTTGAAAGATTCAATGATCAATGAGAATTCGGCCAAAACAGTGCAGGAGATGCAGGCAAAGTATGATGCTGATCGTACCGAAAAAGAAATTGAAATGCTGAAAAATGAAAATGAACTAAAAGAGCTAAGGGCAGAACAACAGGAGAGTTCGATAAGAAAACATAGAAATGTAATTCTACTTTTTATTTGCATTCTTGGTTTAATGCTATCTATGGGGTATATTATTAATACACAATACCGTTACAAAAAGCAGGCAAATAAAGAGCTGGAAGAAATGAACATTCAGCTGGAAATTAAGAATAAAAGCATAGCAGAAAGCATCAATTATGCTCAGCGCATTCAGGAAACCATTATGCCAACTCAAAAACACCTGCAGGAAGTATTCCCTGAATCATTTATTTTCTATAAAGCCAAAGATGTGGTAAGTGGGGATTTCCCATGGGTAATGAAAAATGATAAAAACTTTTTTGCAGCAACAGTTGACTGCACAGGGCACGGTGTTCCGGGAGCGATGATGAGTATGATAGGGTATTTTTTATTGAATGATATAGTTGGAGGGAAAAACATTCATGATCCTTCAGAAATTCTTGGG
>JAESTI010000051.1 GCA_016763665.1 Bacteroidia bacterium
AGACATAACGGAGCAATTACTGCAACTAGTAAGATCAGGGAGGGTTCTACCTTTAATATTACGCTTCCAGCAAATCAAATGATAAGCACTTCCGTAAACCAAGAAGTAGTTGTCTAACTACATTAGTTATCTTTAAACAGGGAAAACACCGAATTTTCTTATTGAATATTGAACAAGGATCAAGGATTTAGACGAATGGATGCTGGATGTTGGATGCTAGTTGTTAAATTCTAGAAACTGATAAGTGGATTCTAAATTGGGGGGAAATGCAAATAATAAAAGTTAGCAATAAAATAAAAGGTTCGACTATAACAGAGGTTATTGTAGCATCTATAATTACGACCTTAAGTATTGCTATGGGTTTGATGATATTTTTACAAGTCATGAGATCCAATCAATTTAGCAAAAAAATGGAAGCGGAAATTACCTTAAGTAACTTTGCAATTGATCAGAAATCAACAAACAACCTTCAATCAACGGTTTTTAAAATTAATAATATCAAAATAGTACAAGTTGTAAAAGAGCATCCAAAATATAAGAGTTGTAAGATATTGCAGCTGACAGCATATGATCCATTTGAAAAAGTATTGGGGATGCATAAGGAAATTCTATACTTGAATTAATGTAAACCATTGAAAAGAAAACTAAAGGCATTCACCTTAATAGAAATGATTGTTGCTTTAAGTTTAGCAGGAATAATTGTAACCATCTCCGTATTGGGTTATCAAATGATCAGGAAAAACTTTGATAGCTATAATAAATCAAGTGCTGATTATTTATCAATTGGAAAACTTCATCAAGTTTTAAAGCATGATTTTGAGCTTTCAAAAACTGTAAGGAAGACGGAATCAGGATTCATTTGCCAGACACAAACCAATTCCGTTAAATATAAATTAATCAATGACTTGTTGATCAGAAATATAGATTCTGTAAATGATACTATGTCCTTTAGCATAGGTCATTGTATGTTTCTTTATAAAAATATTGAGCAAAATATTACGGGAGAATAATTGATGAGGTAAAAATTATTATCAGTCAAGCTGGAAGTAGTTTCCTGATTCACATAGTAAAGTGGTATGCGACCAATGTTAGGCTATAATAGGTAAATGATAAAGACTAAATATGTGGTGAGTTGTCCTTATTTTGAGTAGTATTTTATCCGAGCATTCTCTTAATATTCCGAAACATCATCGTTTCAACATCCTTTACTATTCCGTCAGCCTCTATAATATCTTTTAAGTCGGTCACTAGTTTTTCTTTGGTCTCCTGGTCTGAGCAGAATTTATCACTATAGTCCATAATGAACTCATTCATTTCATAATCGGAATGCTGCTTATATTCCTTAAGCACATCCATGATAATCGTGCTGTAGTTTCTATCAAGTTCCTCTTCTCTATCGTCAAACTTAGCATGTAATATATCCAATTCTTCATCTGACAAATTATAGTCAGCATTAGCTACACTCAAGTACAAATATATCACATAATGGTCTTGTGTCCAGCTTGAATCTATAAGTTCTTTGTTGATCATGAAATTTAATTTTAGTTAGCAGATAGTGACTAACACAAATATAAAATTTACTTTTTTAAAATCAAATTTTACCATTAGATATTCTTCAAGTAATCTTTCTTTAAGCGGCTTTTGATAATTTCTTTAAGTATTTAAAATGAGAGACTATAGCCCCTTTTAAACTTTCCTGCCTATAAGAATAACCATTAGCCAGGCAATATTCTTTTATGATAGGTGTAATTTCATAATAATGACAGTGACACATTTTAGGAAATAAATGATGAGCTACATGCGTATTCAACCCTCCGGTTATCCAATGAATAATTCTGGATGTCGGTGCAAAGTCAATGGTGGCTTCTAATTCATGCTCACTCCAAGTTGTTTCTATTTCATCATTATCATTGGGTTTAGGAAATGAAGTATTAAGAACAAAGTGGCCTAAAACCGCTACAAGAGAAAGTAAAAGTCCTCCAAAGCAGTGCATGATCATAAAACCGGTTATTACTAAATACCAAGGAATACTTGTGAATAATATTGGGCAAACCAATATATAAAACACGTAAAATGTCTTAAAGAAGAGAAGAATAATCCATTGCTTCTTACTGTGCTTCAAATTATGAAGATTGCAAATATCTTTCTTTAAAAAGAGTTTTACATCAATAATAAAGATCCAAAACAAAGTATAAAACGCATAAAATATCGGGGTATAGAACTGCTGAAATCGATGAAATTTTTTCAATGGTTGATCTGGATTAAGTCTGACCAAAGGCACATTCTCAATAATAATATCTCCACCCAAAACATTAGTAAAAGTATGATGTTGAATGTTATGTCTTATATCCCATATATATGTGTTGATCCCAATAAGATCTCCTAAATAACATAGAAATTTATTAGCTGATCTATTTGAAGAAATTGCGGAATGTGATGCATCATGCACAATGTTAAACACTACCATTACACCGGATAGCCCCATGAGTATTGCAAACGACAATGCCATCAGTAAATTATTTTGAAAATAATAGATCATAAAATAAGAACCTATGTAGCAAGTCAATAAGCTAGCACCCTTGATACATATTGATCTGTCAGCATATTGATCGATACCTTTACTTTCAAAATACTCATGTACTTCTTTCTTTATTCCAGTATAAAATTCAGAATTAGTACCGTTTTTAAATTTCATAATTTATTTAGTCAATGTTTAGTTAAAAACTATTTTCCCTTAACTTCTTTCAAGCCTAATTGTTTTTACTGTTAAACCCAAAAGTCAATCCTAAGTACCAACCTTCCTTACCCGGAACTACATATGCATTTGCAGGAATATTTAAATGACCCGATTTAAATGTTTTACCAACTGCCCATACAAAACCAGATGTAAGCTCAACAGATCCTCTGCGATCCATTCTGTAAATTTCATCATTAGGATTAGGTATTGAATTTCCATTGGCATCATTTCCATTCCAATCTTTAGATAATTTCCAGGCTCCATTTTCATCATAATATCCTTTAGCTTTTTTAACGAGCCCAAAATTGGGACCGAAGGCAAATTCA
>JAESTI010000052.1 GCA_016763665.1 Bacteroidia bacterium
ATCGTGGATCATAAAATAACGGAGCTTTTAAAGAAAAGGCTTTCAGAGGATGAAGTTAATGAGATAAATGATGCAATAAAACTGGATGGCAAATGGGAAGGAGAAATGGAATGTATCACGAAAGCAGGTAGAGTTTTTTGGGGAAATTTTGCAATAAAATCCTTAAAATTAGCTGGTGATCACGAATGGCTGGTTCGAATATCAGATGTTACCGAAAAGAGGTTGGCTGAGCAGGAGATCAAAGACCAGAATAGGAAGATCACGGCCAGTATTAATTATGCTCAAAGAATACAGGATGCAATTCTTCCAGACTTAACTGAATTACGGGAAGCATTTTCTGATTCATTTGTTTTTTATAAACCCAGAGATGTTGTTAGTGGTGATTTCCCATGGTTTATGCAAAAAGGAGATGACTATTTTTTAGCCGCAATTGATTGTACCGGACATGGAGTGCCAGGGGCGATGATGAGCATGGTAGGGCATTTCCAATTAGACAATATTGTAAATGCAGGTAATGGGGTACACCCTAATGAAATATTAAGAGAGTTACATTTTGGTGTAAATGCTTCTTTAAAGCAAGAAGATAATCCTGAACTAAGTGATGGTATGGATTTGGGTTTTTGCAAGATCAATAAAAAGAAAATGGAAGTGGAATATGCCGGAGCTCATAGGCCAATACTTCACTTAAGAAATGGTAAACTTATTAATATAAGAGGGGATAGATTACCAATTGGCGGGATCCAATATTCCAGTAGAGGGAAAGAGATAAAATTTACCAATCATTTAATTAAGATAGAACCAGGAGATGCAATTTTTATATTTACAGATGGATTACCCGACCAAATAGGAGGAGATTCAGGTAAACGATTTATGCAAAAAAGAGTTGAAGATATCATTCTTAACAATGCTGATAAATCTATGATGGAAATTAGCATTGAGTTCGATAGAGCTTTTACAAATTGGAGAGGCAAAAAGAAGCAAATAGATGATGTGCTGTTAATGGGGGTTCGGTTTTGACTTCTGCTTCATATTGTTAATTTTAAATCACAATTCCATTAATTTTTGCCATTGGTAATTTGAGACTTTTAGTAAAACATAGTATTTGCTTCCTTTTCTTGGTGAGCCTTAACTTAAGCGCAGTCGCTCAGCGGTATCAATTCGAAACTTTTGGAGTTGAAGAAGGCTTGGCTCAATCGCAAGTATTTTCAATTGAACAAGATTCAAAAGGTAATATTTGGTTCGGTACTTTTGGTGGAGGAATTACCAGGTATAATGGACATGACTTTGTAACCTTTACAGCTAAAGAAGGCCTGCCTAGCAATACTATATACGATATCCTGGAAGACTCGAACGGTAATTTGTGGTTCTTAACTAATGATGGATTATGCAGGTATGTTCCTCCGGCAATCCTAAGTAGCGAAAATAATCTAAAAGACTCTCTCTCTGATCTTCAACAATTCACTGCGTTCAGGAAAGAAAATGGTTTATTGGATAATACTGGCTATTTTTTGTTTCAAGATTCTAAGCAAAATATCTGGATAGGTTGTAGAAATGGTATATCAGTTCTTCCGAATCAAAATCGAATGAAGAATACGGATGAAATATTTGCGTCTTTCACTGTAAAAGATGGTTTAACGGATAGTATTGTTATGTGCATTGCAGAAGACCAAAATGGAGCAATATTGTTGGGAACTTATAGCGGCATTACAAAGTTGAAGTTTAATTCAGAAAATTCAAAAAATGATCCGTTTGAGCTTTTAGATACAATTACTGTCAACAATGGTTTAGTAGAAAACCATATAAGAGATATTATTAAGGATAAGGAAGGTAATTTCCTTTTGTTATCCAAAAAAGGAATTTCAAAGTTAGTTTTTGAAACATCCGATAATTCTGCGCCATATAGCCTGAAACATTATGAAGGGCTTGAGTTATTTCAAGATGACAGGTATTTTAAATTACTGCTGGATAGCAAAAATAATTTGTGGTTGAGTACAATGGGAGGAGGAGTTAGTAACCTGATATTAAATGATGAAACCAATAAAATAGATATTTCTTATCGCCTCTACTCAAAAACAGGATTGCCAAATGATGATGTTTGGTATATGCTGGAAGACTTTGAAGGTAACTTGTGGATCAGTGTTAATGGAGCCGGAGTTGCAAAATATAGAGGTGGAACATTCCAATCCATTTCTATGGATGATGGGATGGCCAATAATACGGTTTTTACAATTTTTGAAGATGATGAAGGAAGATATTGGTTTGGTACTTATGGGGGAGGGATTTCAATTTATGACCCAACAAAAGCTATAGATAAGCGGTTAACTACACTAAACACTAAGAATGGCTTGCCTGAAGATTACATTTATCACATCCATGTAGATTCAGAAGGAAATTATTGGATGTCGACCAGAGGAAAAGGGATTGCAAAATATAATGGTAGTACTTTTAAGTTATACGGTACCAATGAAGGTATGAGTAGTAATTTCATTTTGGGAATTGAAGAGGATGTTCATGGGAATATTTGGGTTGGAACGCAAAGAGGGCTTTCTAAGCTTGTTAAAATTGGCAATAGCTACAAAATATATAATTACGACAAAAAAAATGGACTTTGTGCTAACATTGTGTATGCTTTGCTGTTAGATTCAAAGGATAACCTGTGGGTTGGGACAACAGAGGGAATTAATGTGATATCCTCCGATCAGTTAATAGATCATGAGGTAGATTTTGCTGCAAAACATTTTCATACCAATAACGGGCTGGTTCACAATGAAATTTTATCATTATTTGAAGACAGTAAAGGAAATATTTGGATTGGCACGCAAGGTGGAGTTTCACTATATAATCCTGATAGATACGAAAACGGATTTCAATCTTTTTCTTCTGAATATGGATTGAGTTCAGATTTGATTTATTTGATGATTGAAGACAACGATGGTAATATGTGGTTTGGAACCAATAAGGGTATTGACAAATTCGAATTTGACAAGAAACGTAATATTTTGGTTACTAATTATGGAAAATTAGAAGGATTCACTGGAATTGAAACCAATCATAATGCTGCGTACAAAGACAAAAATGGTGCTTTGTGGTTTGGAACCATAGCAGGAGTAGTGAAATATAACCCCGACAAAGACATTAAGAATACTAAAGAACCGCTTACTCATATCACGGGTCTTAGAATTTCATTTAAGAAAAAAGAGTTACCGGAAGATAGACACTTTTCTTATTATGAAAATCATATGACATTTGATTTTATCAGTATTAGTCTAACCATACCGGAAAAAGTCAAATATCAATGGAAGTTGGAAGGATTTGATGATACATGGTCACCTGTAACAGATCAAACTTCTGCTACTTATTCTAATGTTTCCCCGGGTAAATACACTTTCAATGTAATTGCTTGTAATAATGATGGAGTATGGAATGCAAAACCGGTAACCTATAGTTTTAGGGTATTGCCTCCATTCTGGCAAACTTGGTGGTTTTATACGATCACTGTATGTACGCTTGTCATAGGAATATACCTTTTTATTAGAATTAGATTAAAAAACTTAGAAAGAGCTAAATTACTTTTGGAACAAAAAGTTGAAGAACGAACCAGGGAATTAGTGAAAGCCAATGAAGAAACTCAAATTCAAAAGGAAATTGTAGATCAAAAAAACAAGGATATTACGGCAAGTATAAATTATGCGCAACGTATACAGGATGCCATACTTCCTAAACCACAACATATTGAATCCTTTTTTCCGGATTCATTCATTTTTTATAAAGTGAAAGATGTGGTAAGTGGTGATTTTCCATGGTTAATGAAAAAAGGAGATGATCTTTTTATCTCTATAATTGACTGCACGGGACATGGTGTTCCAGGAGCAATGTTATCTATGATAGGGCATTTTCTGCTCAAGGAAATTGTATTAGGAAAAAATATTAGCGATCCTGGTGAAATATTAATGCAATTACATGAAGGAGTTAATAATACTCTTAGACAGGATGAAAACCTTGAATCTAGGGATGGAATGGATGCTGCATTTTGCAGAATAAATTACAAGAAAAATGAACTGCAATACGCAGGAGCACATAGGTCATTGTATTTTTTAAAAAATGGAGGGATGGAGAAATTTGAAGGAAATAAATTTCCTATTGGCGGTACTCAGTATTCGAGTAGGCGTGAAATAAAGTTTAATACACATAAAATAAAGTTCGATAAAAATGATTCTATTTATTTCTTTTCAGATGGAATAGCTGATCAGATAGGTGGCCCTAAGAACAAAAAGTTTATGTCTTCAAGAGTCCAGGGCTTTATACTAAAAAATAGCAAGTTGTCAATGAAAGATTTTTATAAGAAAATTGATATAGAGTTCAATGAATGGCAGGGAGAAAACAAACAAATAGATGATGTGCTAATGATAGGAATCAAGTTATAGAGAAAATAGGCTAATAAGCTAAAATTTGGATAGATTATTTGGCAAATGAAAAAAAAACTTTAATTTGCAAGAATAGATATGACATATATTTATGATTTGCATAAGAAAATGTTGAAGAATAACCTTTTGTTAGTTTATGAAGGGAAGTTTTCACCATTGATAATTGATTCTGTCATGAGAATCACTGACGATAAATTTGACAAGTTGGGAGAAACTAAAAAGGTCAAAAAGTTGGTGAATCATGTGATGGTAGAATGTCTTCAGAATATATGCATACATGGTGAAAAGGCAGATATTGGTGAGACTGATAGTTCTGCATTACTCTTAATTGCTATGGATGGAACAGATTATACCATCACTACTGGTAATCCAATCAATAATGAGAGCATCGGATCCTTAAAAGAAATCATTATTAAAATAAATAATAGTACTGAAGAGGAACTTAGTAAATTATTTAAGGAAGCGATAACTAATCCAATATTTTCAGATAAAGGAACTGCTGGTTTAGGATTAATAACTATAGTTAGAAAAACGAAGAACAAATTAATATTTGATTTCAAGAAGCTTAGTGATGATCATTCGTTTTTTACATTGCAAACAAAAATTCCGAGAGATTAATTAATCTAATTAATGAGCTATACTATTCAAGATGTAGTAAATATTCACAGGAGCATGTTGTCAAACAACATAATGTTGTTTTATGAGGGCACATTTTCTCAAGAGATTATTAAATCTGTACTAAAATTTGCAGAGAGTAAATTGGAACATATCGAAACTCAAACCAGTGTGAAAAAGAAAGTATTCAATGTAATGGTTGAGTGTCTTCAAAATATTTGTAAGCATGTTGAAGGTGATGAACGTGAGTTGGATAAAAAATCCATGTTCATGATCGCTAAAGTAAACGGGGATTATATTGTCACAACCGGTAATCCTGTAAATAATGATAAAGTTGCAGAATTAAGTGATATACTGATTAAAATTAATGAGTTTAGTACGGATGAATTGAAATCTGTTTTTAAATCTTTACTAACAGATGAAGATGCAAAAGCTCATGGTATATCTGGTTTAGGGTTAATTGATGTTGCCAGAAAAACAGGGGGAAAGTTTAAGTTTGATTTCAAAGATTTAGATAGTAATTATAGATTTTTTATATTGCAAACTAGAATATCCTATTAATTTAATGTCTGATACAAAAGCAAATACTGAATTAGAATCTATGGATTTCATTTTTGATATTCATCAAACAATGAGAGGCAAGGAACTCAATTTGGTATATGAGGGAAATGTTACCCAAGAGATAACCAAATCAGTTTTGGCTATGGCAGAAAGAAATATGGACACAAGCGGAGAGGAGACGAGTGTTAAGAAAAAAGTTTTCAACGTAATGGCTGAATGCTTGCAGAATATATGCAAACATTCAGATGAGGTTAATGATGATCAAAGCGCATCTGCGATTTTCATTATTGGTAGAGAAAAAGGTGATTATGTCATTTCTACAGGTAATCCGGTATTGAAGGAAAAAATTAATAGAGAGAAGGGCGTTATTCTTGACTCTTTTATTGCAACAGTACACTATGGCGACAATACGTCAAGAACCGTAACTTCATTAAAATTTATAGAAAGATATTTAGAAACTAGAGATGTTCTCGCTGTCGGCGTCACGCTTGAGTGGCATATTATTACTAGGCTTGAATCAAGTAAAGGTACTGAAACTCAAAAGGTTGAGGTTACATTTAATACTTTGGGAGAGCTTTGCAAAGGTGACATCTCTTTGAGTATCGAACACACCAATCAAGCGTGGGGCAATGAAGTTTTATACCTATTTAAAGATAAAATATCAGAAACCACTGTTC
>JAESTI010000431.1 GCA_016763665.1 Bacteroidia bacterium
GAGCTAAAGTATAGAATGCCTAAAGTGATTAAATATCAAATTGCAAAATGATGTTTACTATCTTTATATCAATTAGTAGAAAATTAAAACTTTAGGCATTTTAGGCATTCCAAACTCAAGGCACTTATTAGTTACTCATGAATAATGCAAAATCAAATAAATATAATAACTCTCTAAATATTAAATACTTATGAAAATAACAGTTATAGGAGCGGGAAATGTTGGCGCTACATGTGCTAATGTAATTGCTCATAAAGAACTAGCCAATGAAGTTATCCTTTTAGATATCAAAGAAGGTGTATCTGAAGGAAAAGCATTGGATATATGGCAAACATCCCCTGTTAATCTATACGATTCAAGGGTTATTGGAGTTACAAATGATTATGATAAAACTGCCGGTTCTGAAGTGGTGGTTATTACTTCTGGTCTACCAAGAAAACCCGGAATGAGCAGAGATGATTTGATCGCCACGAATGCAGGCATCGTAAAATCAGTTACAGAAAATGTTATTAAACATTCACCAAATACTGTAATTGTCATTGTTTCAAACCCGCTAGATGTGATGAGCTATTGTGCTTATTTAACTGCTGGTGTTGATTCAAGCAAAGTTTTCGGAATGGCTGGAATTTTAGACACTGCAAGATATAGAGCCTTTTTGGCGACTGCTTTGGATTGTTCCCCAAAAGATATTCAAGCCGTATTAATGGGTGGGCATGGAGACACAATGGTTCCACTTCCAAGATATACAACTGTAGGTGGCATACCTGTTACTGAGTTAATTGGTAAAGAGGAATTGGATGGAATTATTCAAAGAACTAAAGGTGGAGGAGGTGAGATCGTAAAATTATTAGGAACGTCTGCATGGTATGCACCTGGTGCTGCTGCTGCACAAATGGTTGAAGCAATTGTTCGGGATCAAAAAAGAATTTTCCCATGCTGTGCATACTTGAATGGTGAGTACGGAATGGAAAATATTTATCTGGGAGTGCCTGTTAAATTAGGTAAGAACGGAATCGAACAAATTATTGAACTTGACTTAAATGAGGAAGAGAAAACAATGTTGAATGATTCTGCGACTGCAGTTAGAGAAGTAATAGGTGTGTTTGATAACATGATGGAGAAGCAGGAGGTTTAGTTGTTAGCTAATAACCTATGGCTTTTAGAGTTAATTAGTAATAAACATCTAGTATAAGCTATCCGCTATTTGTGATCTATGGTGTCGTCACTTGGACATTTTTTAGCTTTAGAAAGAAACTGAAATAAAAATTCTATAATTTAACGATGAATTTAGAAATTAGTTAAATGTCACATTTGAAATTAATATCAGTTCTATCAATTTTAATCCTTTTATCTTTTAATAGTTATGCTCAGCATACTTTTTCTATTGTAGCTGTTGATACAGCTACCGGTGAAGTTGGTGGTGCAGGTGCATCTTGCATTGATAATTCATTGATCATCAGTGATCTTTTGCCAGGAAAAGGAGCAATACATAGTCAGGCTCTTTGGAATAATAAAAACCAGCAATATGCGCACACACTCATGGAAAAAGGATATACACCTTCTCAGATACTGGATTCACTTTATGCAAGTGATGCTGATGGTACTCCTGAAGACAGACAGTACGGTATTGCTGATTTTGACGATAATGGTATTCCTAGAACAGCCGGGTTTACCGGAACAGATAATTCCGATTATAAGAACCATGTAACCGGTTATAATTATTCAATACAAGGCAATATTCTTGCAGGTCAGCAAATACTTGATTCAATGGAAGCTAGATTTTTAAGAGCATCTGGCACATTAGCCGAAAGGCTCATGTTTGGATTGCAAGGTGGAAATGTGCCCGGAGCAGATACTCGCTGCCTTGATAATAACACTTCCTCTTTATCTTCATTTATAAGAGTTGCCTTACCTTCTGATACAGGTGATATTTTTTATCTACATCTAAATGTAGGATCAACACCCGATAGTTTAGAACCCATTGATTCATTGCAATATTTGTTCAGTTCCATTAACTCGGATTGTAGTGTTATGAAAGCGGACTTCACTTTGAGCGCAGATACAATTAATCTTGCTGAAACAACAGGAAAGTTTTTGATAACGGATAACAGTCAATTTGTTTCTTCCCGTCATTGGGATATAAATGGGGTGATAAAAACAAATGAAGAAGTTTTCTTTCATACACATTATTACACTGGTGTTTATCCGGTAACCCTTGCTGTGTCGAACATGGATTGTAAAGACACGCTCACGAAATATGTTGTAATGATCAATCAAACCGGTGTCAATGATATTTTTGCCACAAGTGATGGATTGGTAAGTATTTATCCTAATCCGTTTACTTCCGAAACAAATATTTCTGTCGATAATAGCATCGTTAACGATGTTCAATATTTTAGTTTAATTGATCTGTTAGGGCGTGAGTTGTTAAGATTGCCTAAATTAAGTTCATCAACTTTTATTCTTGCCAGAAATGGTCTTAGTAGCGGAGTTTATTATTATCAGATAATTTTGAAAAATAACCCTTCATTGTCAGGGAAAATCGTTATCGAATAATTTGAAATGAGTATTCTAAAGCAAAATATTAATCTACTCAAGCAAGTTTGCAGCACATTAACACTCGTAATTGTTATAAGTGGACTTTTTTGCGTTATAACACTTGCTCAAAGTAATACTTCAAGTTCAAGTGTTGATATTCAATTGGTATCTGCAGAATTAACAACAGAATATTCAATGGTGCCACTATCTCAAGCAAGTACTACTTTTACCGGACAAGTTAAAAATAACGGTACAAGCACTGTAGGTAAAGTTGGAGTATATATAAAACCATCTGGGAGTACATTCCGAGATACACTATGGATATCGAATTTAGCAGGTGGTGAAACTGTTGCTTTCACAACAACTACTCCTTTTAAACCTGGTAATACCGGTACTTTTAGTGTGGAGATAAGTGTCGGAACTGATTCTACAGAAACCGACAATTCCAATAATAAAGCCACCACTCAGTACGAAGTGACAGATTCCATTTATGCCTGGGATAAAGATGTTGTAAGTGGTAATTTAGGAAGTGGACCGCTTTCGGGATTTACAAATATTATTTACGGTATGGTTTATGAAGTGAAGAAAGAAGCTGCCTTGACTGCTATTGCATTTAAACTTAGCAGTGGCACATCATTAACAGATGTTTCAGCCGCAGTTTATTTTACCAATGCCAGTGGAATGCCAGTTCAGGAAATTTCATCTTCCGAGACTGAGGTTTATACGCTTATATCGACAAGTGAACAATGGTATGAGCTTTCTTTTCAAAATGGGCCTGTAATATTACCGCCCGGAACTTATCTTGTAGGTGTAAAAGAGGCTAGAGGTGATGAGCCAATAGGAATGACTTTTTCGACCTCTAACTTTGTTGAGAAATCATCTTATATTTATGCTGATGGCTTTGATTGGAGAAGATCTGAAAATTTTTGGATAGGTGATTTTTATTATTTAGTTCGAGCCATTTTCGGAGAGGCTGTAATACCCATTGGTCTTAATAATCCATTAGATGAAAAGGTGGTTAAAGTTAAA
>JAESTI010000053.1 GCA_016763665.1 Bacteroidia bacterium
ATCGATTTTAGGCTATACCTTGAGCTTGAGAAAGGCAGAAGCGTTAACAATTCTTGTCTTTCCCCTTGATTCTTATCCAAAAATCAATTGCGACCCCGTGTACCCGGGAGGGAACAAAGAATGAATTTAACAAACATTGATCCTGAAAACACCGCTACAACTGAGAAGAGAAAGAAAGTAAAAATTGCTCTTGTCGGTAATCCAAATAGCGGAAAGTCCACCCTTTTTAATGTGCTCACCGGCCTGAAACAAAATACGGCCAACTTTCCGGGAATAACCGTAGATAAAAAAATCGGCACCTGCACACTCAATCATCTTCAGGGCAAAAATCACACCTTTGCTGAAATCATTGATTTGCCCGGCACTTATAGCTTATACCCTAAATCAATAGAGGAGCAAATTGCTGTGGGGATCATATCTAACCCTGCTCACAAATATCACCCTGATATAATAATTTGCATTGCAGATGCTTCCAATCTTAAAAGAAATTTGCTTTTGTGTACTCAACTGATCGACTTGAAAGTGCCGGTTGTTCTGGCGCTGAATATGATAGATATGGCTGAAGCAAAAAATATCACAATACATATTTCTAAATTATCTGAACAATTGGGTGTGGAAGTAATCCCAATAAACGCCCGAAAGAAAAGAGGAATAGAAAAATTGAAAATGGCAGCCCTAACGTCTAATTTGAAAAATGTTGAGAATAATATACTCATAGACAAGACAGCGCACCATGAAAACACTCTAAATCCCAATACGGTACTTTCTCCTGGTAATGTTCGTAAGACTCCCTTTGAACAAACCCAAGAAACATTAAACAGGTATAAAAAGATTTCGGAAATTCTCAATGAATGCCTAAAGCAAGATAATTCCGTGAGAGACAAGACTTTTACTAATAAGCTGGATAATATTCTGACCCATCGGATACTTGGCTATGCAATTTTTTTATCTATTCTGTTCCTGATCTTTCAGGCGATATTCAATTTTGCAGCCTATCCAATGACCTTGATAGAATCGGCTTTTTTAAACACTTCTGTCTGGCTGTTAGAAGTGCTTCCTCATGGCATGTTAACTGATTTGTTTGTAAATGGAATAGTTGCAGGTTTAAGCGGCATAGTAATGTTTGTGCCTCAAATTGCCCTGCTATTTACGTTTATAGCCATTCTTGAAGATACGGGATACATGGCAAGGGTCAGCTTTATTATGGATAAGTTGATGCGCAAATTCGGATTAAACGGGAAATCGGTTATTCCTCTGATAAGTGGAGTGGCATGTGCAGTGCCGGCAATCATGTCAGCACGAACAATTAGTAATTGGAAAGAGAGGATGATTACCATCATGGTAACGCCATTGATGACCTGCTCTGCCCGCTTGCCCGTTTATATTTTGTTGATCTCAATGGTCGTTCCCAATGAGACAGTATTTGGCGTTTTTAATATTCAGGGAGTAGTTTTAATGGCATTATACCTTATCGGTTTTATTGCCGCAATCGGTTCAGCATGGGCAATGAAGTTTATACTCAAAGCAAAAGAGAGAAGCTATTTTATCATGGAAATGCCCGTTTACAGGATGCCCAGATGGTCTTCCATTGGAATTACCATTTTTGATAAGATAAAGATATTTTTGTTTGATGTAGGAAAGGTAATAATTGCTATCTCGATAATTTTATGGGTGTTGTCATCCTACAGCCCGGGAAACGCTTTTGAAAAGATTGAAGAGAAATACCAATCTGAAGCATACATCTCTTCGTTAGAACCTGAGGAAATCAGCAGTAAAATACAATCAGAGAAACTGGCATCATCCTATATTGGGATACTCGGGAAAACCATTGAGCCCGTAATTGCTCCTTTGGGTTTTGACTGGAAGATCGGAATTGCCCTTATTACTTCATTTGCCGCACGTGAAATATTTGTCGGCACAATGTCTACGATATATAATGTAGGTGATCAAAAAGGGAACAAAGTAACCATACGGGAAAAGATGATGGCTGAGATCAACCCGAAAACCGGAGAACCTCTTTACACTGTGGCTGTTGGGTTTGCTCTTATGATCTTTTATGCCTTTGCTATGCAGTGTATGAGCACGGTTGCAGTTGTATTTAGAGAGACAGGTCACTGGAAATGGCCCGTACTTCAAATCTTATACATGAGTGGGCTGGCTTACCTGGCTAGCTTAGTGGTTTACCAATTGTTTAAATAAATTTAGGAACTTGACTCGTTTTCAGCCATTTTGCCAATTTCTTTATCAATCATGTAAACACCTTTACCGTCAGTACCAATAATTTTCATTATGTCAAGTATTGATTTAAAGACCATTTCTTCTTCATGCTGTTCGGCAACATACCATTGCAAGAAATTCTCTGTAGAATAATCTTTTGATTTAAAACAGGCTTCAACAAGGTTGTTAATTGATTTTGTATTATCAACCTCCTGTTTTAAGGCAAGTTCAAATACATTAACAATAGTTTTAAACTCTTGTGGTAGCTTTTTTATTTCCGGTGCAAGAGCATGGCCGCCTGCCTCATTGATATACTTAAAGAGCTTTATCATATGAGAACGTTCTTCTTCAGATTGTTTATACAGAAATTTTGCAGCACCGCCTAAACCTTTACATTCGCACCACGAAGCCATTGCCAGATAATAATAAGAAGCAGATGCTTCCTGTGCAATTTGTCTGTTCAGTAAATTTTCGATATTTTTTGTTAGCATGATTAAATAGATTTAGTTGTTTAAAATTAGTAATTAAATCCACAACAATGATATTAAATTTATTTTAATTTGCATGATTTAATCAATCAAAAAACATCTAATAAATCGAAATTGAACAATAAAGAACAATATCAGCAAGTACTTTCAAAGTATCTGCCTTTAAAATCCATTGACTTAATAGTTGATTGGATTATTGAATATAAGGTTAATTTAAAAATAAGTAAAAGCAGAACGACAAAATTAGGCGATTATCACCCCCCGACCAATAAACATGGACACCGGATATCCATCAATCACGACCTGAATAAATATGCTTTTCTGATAACATTGGTTCATGAAATTGCACATCTTATAAATTGGGAGAAATATAAAAATAAGGTGAGACCGCATGGAGAGGAGTGGAAGAATGAGTATCAAGAATTGATGAAATGCATCATTGATCCGAACATTTTTCCTCACGATATTTTAGCGGTAATAAATGATCATATGACAAATCCATTCGCGTCAAGCTGCACTGACATAGGGCTTATGAGGATTTTAAGAAAATATGATAGCACGAAAACCTCACTTCCTCTTGAAGATATACCACAAGACACTTATTTCAAGATAAAAAATGGGAGAACCTTTTATAAGGG
>JAESTI010000054.1 GCA_016763665.1 Bacteroidia bacterium
GGTGCTTTAAGTGTTACCGTTAATGGAGGAACAGGACCAATTGATTATTACTGGTCTGAAGGTTCTACAACAACATCAATTACCAGCTTAATGGCAGGAATATACGAGGTAAGCGTAGTTGATGCCGCCGGATGCATTGTTACCGATTGGTATTATCTTGATGAACCCGATACACTTAAATTGTATGGTTGGGTTTGGGATGTGAGTTGCAATAACGGTACAGATGGATCAATAGATGTATCTGTAAGCGGCGGAACGTCAAATTATATATACGCATGGTCCAATGGCTCTACTGAACAGAGTTTAAATGGAGTTGGTGCTGGTGTTTACTCGATAACAGTTATGGATGCCAACGGTTGTTGGGAAACCGCTTGGGATACAATTACTGAACCTTCAACCCCGGTTTCAGTTATTGCCGTAAGTATGGAAGTAAGCTGTAAAGATGGATCTGACGGAAGCGCATCTGCAACAGCTGCTGGGGGAACCGGGGGCTATACCTATGAGTGGAATACCGCGGCTCAAACACAGTCAATTGCAAACTTGAGCGCAGCAAATTATACAGTTACAGCTACAGATGCTAATGGCTGTAAAGCTGGTGTTGCTACAGCTGTCGGTGAGCCTTCTACATCAGTTACTGTGGCTGTTACAGCAGATGATGCTTCATGTAATGGAGCAGATGATGGAAGTATTTCTGCATCTGGTGGGGGAGGAACTGGAACTTTATCTTATGCATGGAGTACCGGTGCAACAGGATCGTCCATAGGTTCATTGGCACCTGGTAATTACGGTGTTACTGTAATGGATGATAATAGCTGTTCAGCAACAGGTACTGCAGCTATAAGCCAACCAGATTCTTTAATTCTTACCATGGGTAAAACTGATGAATCAGATTCAACTGCTAACGATGGTACTGCTTCTGCAGACTTAACTGGAGGAACAAAACCTTATACTTATAGTTGGTCAAATGGAGCAACCAAAGATTCTCTTACTGGTCTTGACGCAGGAACTTATACTGTAACTGCTGCTGACGCTAATGGTTGCAGCAAAATATCATCAGTTACTGTTGACGTGTTTGTCGGGATATTTGGTAATTACCCAAGTGCGGTTTTCAATGTTTATCCAAACCCAAATAATGGTAAATTTTTTATAACCATGAGTCAGGTTGTTACCGGAGATGCTTCGATCGAAGTTTACAATATTCTGGGTGAACACATGAAGTCAATAAAGCCAACTATTGGCACAAAAACTTTCATTGACCTTGGTATAGTTCCCGAAGGAACTTACTTAATTCGGGTTATTACCAAAACCGGTAGTTATACCGAAAGAGTATACATAACAAATTAATACTTAAGTCTAATTTCCCAAAAGTCCCCTCTCGAGAGGGGATTTAGGGGTGTTTTTAGTTAGGGGTGTTTTTAGTTAGGGGTGTATTCCTTTCCGCCTCCCTCTTTTTATTATTGACCAATAATTAACGATGAGTAGGTCTCAACAGAATAACAAAAAATGAGTTGTTGAGTCGGCCTCTTCATTATTGTATTTCAATCTTTATTCAAGATTAACCCAACCGCAATCAAAAACCACCAATTGCAAGTCCCCCTCTCAAGAAAAGCGCCCTCTCGAAAGAAGTCCCCCTTTCTATAAGGGGGATTAAGGGGGATGTTATAAGGGTGTGTTCTTATTGGGACGAAATTTAGGTGTGTTATTAGGAAAAAAATACCCAATTTCATATAAATCCCTCTTAGATGTGACAATATTTCGAGTTGCTCCTAAAAAATATGAATAATAAATATATTATATCGCATATTTACATAATAGAATTCAAAAGTACTTAAAGTAGCTCACTTTAGGTATATATAATATCAAGGTATATACGGGTGTACATTTCTTATTTTGTGTCCCAGCAGCGACAATTCCTCCCTTTTCCGTATATTAAATAGTGTATAGGTGCGGACAAATTAGCGAATATTAATAGGTGTAAAGGGAATGATCATTTTATGAGTTAAATTAAAGATAATCAAGGTATTAACAATTACTCCTTTCCATTACTATACAGAAGATTTATGGTTTACCACAGGCTGATTTTGTTAAAATCAAAAGGGTTAGGTATAATTTAAGTAGTTATATTGAAAAGTTGTGACAAGTTTTTTGAAAATAATCAGGATTTATTTACGAATCCCATTATATCGATTTTTTCCGATAAATGTTTAAGAAATTGTTGATAAAGTAATGAAATATAGATTGTAACATATTGTAAATGAATAGAATAGATATAAATTAATAAATTTCAAGACGATCAGAAGCTATTACTAAGCGAAATAAAATACGGAAAAGCTAAAAAATTGTACTTGAATTGAAATAAAAGAAGCTTTATCTTTAGAATAAATTAAAATTAAAAAAAAGTATCAAAATGAGATTTTATAATAGCTATTGCGAATCGCTGATCAAGAACAAAACAAGATGTATTTTAAGATAGGTAACTGATGAAACGCTTTGGTATCATAACTGTTGTAATAAGTAACTCAATTAATGAAATTTTCGTATAAATATAAGGGGTAACTGTGGGTAGCTGTACTTGTTCAATAAACAAAATTTACTTTTTAAAAAACAAAGAATGGGTATATGTTTTTCTGACATATAGCCATAATAAGATACATATATATGATAGGTAAGCAGGTTGCAAAATAAAATTGGGAATATGCAAAATATACACAATAAAATAGCACTAATTAAACTATAATGTTTTACTTTGGTACTTATAAACAAGTAATAATATCTACAATATGCCACGGTAGCAAAATAAAGTATGGGTACATCTTATAAATAAGGATAAAAGATTATATACCAGTTAAAGTGATATAAAAACAAAAGTATGTTTCGAGTTGGGTGTATTATATTAAAATGTTTTATGATGGTTCTGTTTTTGATTAACCTGGCTTATGCTCAAAATAACAATGAATTAAAAATTGCTGACGATAAAAAGCAGAATAAAAAGACCAAAGAGCTAATTATCAATGAGGAGGATAAGCAGGAGGAAAAACTGTATAAAAGAAAAAATTTAAGGGTCGAAAGTAATACGGTGAAATATGACCTATTTATGGTTAACAGAGAGTTGGAAAGTTTGAACAAGGACCTTTACGACCCAAAGAAATATATTGTTGAAGAAGGTAATGACGATCAATTTAATAAAAAAGAGAAGAA
>JAESTI010000055.1 GCA_016763665.1 Bacteroidia bacterium
AAAAACAAAGTAAAATCAGGTAAATACCTTATTTACAATGGCGTTAATAACTGGGACCTGGTCAACCTGCTTAGATCAGGTGAGCAGAAACCGGTAAGAGTAGTGTTAAATAATATTCGCTTAAAAGAAGATCTCTGCAGAGAAGTTGGAAAGCAAATTGAAGCCGATTCCACAGTTCTTTTAAGCATGCTAAACGACAAATATTATTTGAGAAAATACAGTCTCACAACTGAGTCTGTCATGTCTATTTTCATTCCCAATTCCTATGAATTCTACTGGACCACTTCTCCTGAACAATTTTTTGAAAGAATGACCAAAGAATACAAGAAATTCTGGACAACACAACGAAAAAAGAAAGCAGAATTAATTGGGTTTACTCCTCTTGAAGTAAGCGTTATGGCATCAATTGTCCAGAAAGAAACTGCTAAGAATGACGAAAAAGCAAGAATTGCAGGAGTGTATATGAACCGCTATAAAAAAGATTGGAAGCTCCAGGCTGACCCTACGGTTATTTTTGCGGTTCAAGATTTTACCATTCGCAGAATTTTGAAGCAACACTTAAAATTTGATTCACCATACAACACTTATATATACACAGGTCTTCCTCCCGGACCCATCTGCGCCCCATCCATTTCTTCTATTGATGCCGTACTGAATTATGAAGATCACAATTACATGTATTTCTGTGCAAAGGAGGATTTCTCAGGTTACCATAATTTTGCTAAAACGTATTCACAGCACAAGGTAAATGCAAGAAAATACAGAAAAGCATTTAAGAACCGTAATAAAAGTTGATGTACGGCAAATATTTATACATTTGACCGGTAAAGACATGTTGCTTAAAAGAACCATATCGTATTTAATTATTCTCTCTCTGGGGCTTGTTGTTTTTCCTAAAGAGTTAGTTCACGAGCTTCACGAGCATGAAGACACCATTCACAAACTTTGCGAAAAGCACAGTGGGCCTCACTTCGAAAAAGAGCATACTCACTGTGATATCCTTAATTTTCAGTTTCCACCTTTCTTTCATACTTACACTTTAATAAACATGATTACACCATTCTTATTTGAAGTTGGAATACAAGATTTACCTTTTTCAATTTTCAACACAATTACAGATTCAAACCCTTCCAGGGCTCCACCTACCGTAATTGGGTTATTTAAATAGCAAACAAACTCTATAAAAACCTTTATTCATGTCATGCTCAGTATAGTATTTACTTGAGTATATTATATTTTATCTATGATTTTAAAAAAAATCTGCACGTTTGTGCGCATATTATTTGTTAAGTCAATTATAACAAGAAAATCTCTGAAAATATTACTAGTTATTACAAGCATAGTTATGTCGATAACCGCCGGATATGCTCAACATGAGGAAAACGAAGAAGACCACCATCATCATAAAAATGAGATCAGTATCGCAATAGGTCTAGTTCCTATACCGGTAGAAAATGAACTTGCTGGAGGTTTCCATTTACATTATATACGAGGAATAGGGGAACATCACCGATTCGGAATTGGAACTTCCTTTGAAACAATTTTAGACGAACATAAACATTATACATTTTCAGCAGTATTACATTATAGAGTTTACAAAGGACTTATAGTTTCCTATGCACCGGGTTTATTAATGAAAAAAGAAAACTTTCAATACACTCCCCAATTTGCCCAACATTTTGAGGTATCCTATGAATTTGAATTAGGTGATTTTCACATTGGACCAGTAGCTGAATATGGATTGGAAACAACAGATTCGCATTACATGGGCGGAATACATTTTGGAATTGATTTTTAATAACTAATAAGTGTTAATTTCGCAACATGTATACACATGAAACACAAATAAGAGTTAGGTACAGCGAAACAGACAAAATGGATTACGTGTATTATGGGAACTATGCCACCTATTTTGAGGTTGGCCGTGTTGAAGCAATGCGTAGTCTTGGAATGCCATATAAAAGTATTGAAGATCAGGGAATATTAATGCCGGTTCTGGAATTTACGACCAAATTTATAAAGCCTTCTTATTATGATGATCTGCTAAAGATCAAAACAACCATTGAAGAAATCCCTGCAGCGAGAATTAAATTCAAATATGAGGTTTTTAATGATAAGGAAGAATTAGTCACCCTAGGTCATACCACACTTGTTTTTATTGATGAAAAATTCAATAAACCTTGCCGAGCTCCGGCTGAGTTAATAGAAAAATTAGAGCAGTATCTTTAACCAATAAATGAAAAAACTGCATGATTATTTGATGAAGTTATCTCTTTATCGTTCATCGATAAAATTGGCAGAGAAAGTTGTGCTTCCGGGATTTAACGGACTACCGTTATTTGATGTAATTGTTTTTTTTAATAAAAAAATACAGACCAGTGATCTGACTATGCGGGCCTCTGCCCTTTCATTTAGCTTCTTCCTAGCACTCTTTCCAGGAGTTATTTTCCTTTTTACATTAATACCTTACATAGAAATACAGGGAATAGATTTTCAATATGAACTTTTTGCGTTGCTTAACTTGTTCCTGCCTGAATCGACTTTTGAAACAACCAGCGAAACATTGAATGATATTATTAATCAACCAAGAGGTGGATTAATGTCTTTTGGGTTTGTTATGGCATTATTTCTCTCAACTAATGGTATCAACGCTATGATAGACTCATTCAATAAATCATATCACACGAAAGAGACAAGAAACTATTTACGACAAAGGCTGGTTGCGTTAGGACTGAACATGGTTTTGGTTCTGTTACTTTTTGCGTGTATTATTCTCATTGTCGTTGGGCAAGTACTTTTAAATGAATTTGGCGATTACATCTTTCAATATGATATCATCACTTATTATGTCGTGATCTTTAGCAGATGGGTAATAATAATCGCACTACTATTATTCTCTATTTCCATCTTATTTTATTATGGACCCGCAGTAAAAAAGAAATGGCGTTTTATTTCCGTTGGGGCAACTATGTCGACCATCTTATCTATTATTACCTCAATTGCT